>CASFKT010000108.1 GCA_949295195.1 uncultured bacterium
TGTTCACCCTGCGCCAGTGGATCAGCAAGGTCCACTCCACCTATCTGGCTCAGACGGTGATCTGCATTCTTCTGCTGCTGGCCATGGGCATCACCGCCAGCTCCATCGGGCTGAACAACACCATCGAGTCCATGACCGGCCATCAGGCCCCCTTTGACATCACCGTGCAGAACCAGAATGCCGACTCCCAAGGGACGATTGATTTTCCCGCCCTGCTGGCCCGGCACGGCGTGGAGGAGTCCGACCTGGCCTGGCAGCAGGACACCATTTTTTACTACAACGACCCGGCAGTCACCGGGATTGAGGACGCCAGCGCCGCCATCCGTCTGTCCGACTGCCAGGCCCTGCTCTCCCGCAGCGGCCAGCCCGCCTACCGGGGGCCGGTGCCCGGCTACCTCACCGGGGTGGAGGAGCAGCTCACCACCGGAAACCTGGGGTTGAGCTGCGTGGTGGTCCCCGACGAGATGGCCCAGGAGCTGGAGGTCCGCCGCCAGGTCTGGTCCGCCGACTACGCCGGAAACGCGGAGGAGACGGAGAGTCAGGTACAGGACGCCCTCGCCGCCTATCAGATGGAGAACGGCTGGCTACGGGTGGAGACCCGCCTGAACCTCTACCAGGAGACCATGGGCAACAAAATTCTGGCCCTGTTCCTGGGGCTCTACCTGGGCCTCACCTTCCTGCTGGCCGCCGCGGCGGTGCTGGCCCTCCAACAGCTGAGCCAGGCGGCGGACAACGCCGGCCGCTATGCCATCCTCCGCCGCCTGGGGGCGGAGGAGAAGCTGGTCTCCCGCTCCGCTGTGGAGCAGGTGGCCCTGGCCTTCCTCCTGCCCCTGGGGCTGGCCCTGGTCCACACGGTGGTGGGCATGAAGGCGGCCAACGACCTGATCGCTCAGGCGGCCAAGGTGGACTCGGTGCAGAGCGCCCTGGTCACCGCCCTGGTGCTGCTGCTGGTGTACGGCGGCTACTTCCTGGCCACCTCTCTGGCCTGCCGGAGGCTGGCCCTGGACCGCTGATTTTTCCAAAAATGCCGATACTTTTCCGCTGCTGTGCAGCGGAAAAGTCCTCGCTTTGCTCGCCGAACGCCTTGCCACGCAAGGCATTCAGGGCATTCGATCCCACTCGAGGCGGGCTGCCGCCCCCTCGAGCTCCCCCGCCAATCCTGACGCGTATGCATCTCAACGGAGGTTTTTTGACAAGCTGAAAGAGGACACGGCCGTTGGCCGTGTCCTCTTTTACTCCCCCGGGGTGAACAGCCCGTCCACCGTCACCCCCAGCTCCCGGGCCAGGTGGAAGGCCAGGGAGAGGGTGGGGTCGTACTTGTTGTTCTCAATGGCGTTGATGGTCTGCCGGGACACGCCGCACCGCCTGGCCAGGTCCTCCTGGGAGATGCCCCGCTCCTTCCGCAGCGCCCGGATCTGATTTTCCACAGCTCCTCACCCTCCGTACTTGTGCTTGAACCAGCCCAGGAAGATGGCGTACATCAGGGCTACCACCACCAGCCGGACAAAGGGCGCCACCGGCTCCCCGTTGGGCTGCTGCACCGCCACCTCAATCACCTCGATCAGGTTCGCCCCCACCGTGGCGATGAGGGTCCAGGTGCACGCCTTGCCCACGATCAGCTTCCGCCGCTCGTCCTCCAGCTCGGACCGGACCAGCGAGACGAACATCCAGATAATCAGGACCACCGACAGCACCAAAAGCGCCAGAAATAGGTACACAAACACCGAACTGCCCTGGGAATCCATCGCTCTGCCTCCTTCCAATCAAATCAGAAATGTCAAATTCTTTTGACATCTATGTTATAGCACAGGGACAGCAAAATGTCAAATACTTTTTACAAAAAAGAAGCGCGGCCCCACGTCCCGCTCCAGGGACATGGGGCCGCGCCGTATTGGTTTTATGGGGCCTCCCGCCGGTCCGCCGGGCGGTAGACGGTCACCCCCTGGTCGGTCTCCAGGATCAGATCCCCCCGGTCCACCAGGTACTCCACAAAGAAGCGGATGTTCCGCTCAAACCGGAGGGCGCGGGAGGGCTTCTTGGTGAGCAGCTTGAAATAGCCGCACACCGCCCGGGTGATCTCGCTGATGGTCATGGGTTTGGTGATCAGGGCCAGCACCTCCCCCGCCCGCCGCTGGGCCAGGGCCTGGTTGTCGTCGATGAGGGCGGACAGCTCCTCCCGGCGGCACATTCCCCGGTGGGCCATGACAAAGAAGTCCGCATCTGTATCCCGCAGCTTCTCCCGGCTCTCGATGCCGGCCTGGTGGGACAGGCAGTAGGGCAGCTTGGCCCAGAGCTGCTCCCGGGACAGGAGGGCGTCCCCCACATAGCACACCCGGTCCGGGGTCTGGATGGCGATGTGGCCCGCCGAGTGGCCGGGGGTCTGGAGAATCTGGAACTCCGCTCCGCAGAAGGACAGGGGGCCGTCCCGGTCCGGGATGATCACGTCCGGGGTATGGACCAGATGGGCGGCCTCCCGCTCCACCATGCCGGGGGGCAGCATGAGAAAGTAGCACTTCAGGTTCAGCAGCCCGGCGCACATCCCCGCCTCCTTGGCGGTGAGGGCCACTGGAATCTGGTACTTCTCCTGAAAATACCGGTTGTTCCCCCCGTGGTCCACGTGGGCGTGGGAGCACAGGATGCCCGCCGGGGTCAGGCCGTGATCCAGGAGGGTCTGCTCCAGCTCCTCCCGCTCCCCCAGCAGGCCGGTGTCCAGCAGGATGCAGCGCCTCTCGTCCAGCTTATAGAAGGGAATCCACTCCATCCCCTCCAGCACCCAGGTGTTTCCCTTGATTGGTCTGATGTCCATGAAATCTGTGCTCCTTTGCTCGGTTGGTGTTCCTGCCTCCCCCGGTCAGGGGGCCGTATATTCCGCCCAGGGGACGAAGGTGAAGGCCACGTCCCAGGGCACCTCCCGGTAGACCAGGTAGGAGATGTCCCCCTTCCACACCGTCTCGTTGATGGCCCACCGGTCATAGGGGAGCAGGGGGAGGGTGATGCTCTCCGCCCCCGCCGCCGCCTGCTCCCTGGCGTAGGAGAGCCGCTGGTGATAGACCAGGCAGTTGCAGCCGTACACCCACACAAGGCCCGCCAGGGCCAGGGCGGACAGGGGCACCGCCAGCCGGGTGAGGCCGGGCAACCCCTGCTCCCTGGCCTCCCGGTAGAGCAGCAGGGCGATGAGGGAGAGCAGCACATAGGGGGGCAGGAAATTCCGAGGGCCGATGGGGGTGACAAAGAGCAGCGGCCCACACAGCAGCCCCACGGCCAGCACCGCCCCCCAGACGGGGGCGGTCCCCCGGGTCTGGGCCAGCAGAAGGCACCACACCGCCGCCAGGGCCAGCCCGACGCCCAGGGAGAAATTGTCATACCGGGGCTCCCCCAGCCAGTTCTCCACCGCCCGCCACAGCTGGAGCAGGTGGAGGGGAACCAGGGCCAGGGCGGGGATCTTCCACCGGCCTCCCCCCTTCCCCGCCAGCCACACCAGCAGAACGCTGATGAGCAGGGCGGCCGCCGCGGGGAAAACCACCGCCTCGGTCACAATCTGCCGCAGGTGCTCCAGGGCCAGGGACACGTCCATCCGCCGGTCGGCGTTGGTGCCGTTCCGATAGCCGGAGGCGGTGAACATGACCAGGGCGCCCAGCCAGCTCCCCAGCCACACCCCCAGGGCCGCCCGCCGCCGGTCCGAGTGCCGGAACAGCAGGGCGCACAGGCACCCGCCCGCCGCCAGGAGGATGGTGGTGGTCTCCATAAAGAGACAGCCGCAGAAGACCAGCGCCCCCGCCAGCAGGGCGGAGGGCGGCCGCCGCCGGGCAAAGAGCTCCAGCAGCACCAGGAGGATCACCATGGGCAGCAGGTAGTTCACCAGCCCCGCCCCCCAGGAGAGGGCCTCCTGCCAGATCCCCCTTGGGGCCAGAAGCACCAGGGCCAGGGCCATAGCCAGAGACTCTCCCCGGCCCACCGGCCCCCGCCGGGCCCTCCGGGCCAGCAGGCACACCAGGGCCCACAGCGCCCCGCCCATCAGCAGTCCCCGGAGAATGGGGCCCACAACGGGGACGAAGTACAGCTTCCCCTGGAGCACCCCCAGCAGATTCCCCAGGTAGCGGCCGTTCTCCGGCACGCCCACAATCTCCGCCCCCGCCGTGGAGGGCCGGGTGAGCAGCCAGTCTCTCAGGGAGTCAAAGCTCCAGTATACAAAATAGCAGTCGTCGCACTCCGGAACGAACAGCAGCCCCAGCAGCACCAGTCCAATCAGGGCCAGCGCGACCGGGAGCCGTCCGCCCCGGAGCGTGTGGCTGGATCTCATGGGTCCTTCCCCCTAAAAAAGCGGCTCCCCTCCCGCAGCCGGGAGGGGGCCGTCCCGTATCGTACTTAATATTCAGCGCACAGTGGCAAAGCACTGGGTCCAGTAGTAGCCGTAGCTGCCGCCCAGAGCCAGGCCCACGCCCAGCTCCTCACAGCCGCCCAGGATGTTGGCCCGGTGGCCATCGGAGTTCATCCAGCCCTCCACCACCGCCTCTGGTGAGGGGTAGCCCGCGGCGATATTCTCCGCGGCCATGGAGTAGCGGATCCCGTTGGCCTCCATCCGGTCAAAGGGAGACTTGCCGTCGGGGTTATAGTGGTCAAAGAAATTCCGGTCGATCATGTCCTGACTGTGGGCCCGGGCGGTCTCAGCCAGGGTCTCGTTGTATACAAAGGGCTCCAGGCCGTTCTCGGCCCGGATCTGGTTCACCAGGTTGAAGACCTCCTGCTCATAGGCGGCCACCGTGTCCGCAGGCTCGCTTCCGGTGTCCTCCGCCGGGGTCTCCTCCTCAACAGGGGTGGTACCTGCGGTGCCTCCGGCAGTGCCCTCATCCGGGGTCTGGGAGGCCGTTTCCTCCACTTCCAGACCCAGCATGCGGTCCATGACCACGCTGGCCTGAGCCCGGGTCATGTTCCCCTGACCGCCGAAGTCGCCGTTTTCATTGACACCGGCCAGACAGCCCAGGGCATACATAGCCACCACAGCGCTCTCATAGTCCTCAGGGATGGCAGCAAAGTCTCCAATGGCCCGCTGGGCGGCCTCCCGCTGTTCCCCGGTGGGGGTGGTCAGTCCCTCGGCAACCACGGTGTTCCACATGGCCTGCGCCATGTCATAGCGGTTCATAGGCGCCTCTACCACGTCGGCGTCCCAGGTCCCGTCCGTATAGCTCCAGCCAGCGGTGGTGTCGGTGAGGTAGCCCGCCTCTCTTGCGGCGTTTACATAGCGCTCCCACCAATCGCGCCCCTCCCCGCCGGAGATCTTCTCCGGGCAGAAGGCCTGGGTAAGCATGACGGAGAACTCCGCCGTGGACAGCCATTCATCCGGTGCAAATCGGCCGCCGCCGACCCCTTCCATCACGCCCTCCTGTACCATCCGCTCTACAGAGTCATAGGCCCAGTGGCCCTGGGGCACATCCGAAAAGGTAGCTCCCGCCGCTCCAGCGGGCAGAATCATGGAGGCAGACAGAGCCAAGGACAGTGCGCAGGCAGATAAGCGTTTCATAAATATCCTCCTTACGCCGCGTCAGGCGGCCGTTCTGAGAAAATCATACCACACCCGGCCGGAAAAGTACAGGAAAACCGGCTGGAAATCCAGTTTTTCCAGCTAGTATCCGGCTGCCCGGCTTTTGCCCGCAAAAAAGGGCCGCTGCGGCGGTGCAGCGGCCCTCTCAGGCTGTCGAAAAAGTCCAAGGGACTTTTCCGACAGCCTGAAAAAATGCCGTTACTTTCCCGCCGTTCAACGGCGGAAAAGTCCTCGCTGCGCTCGCTGAACGCCTTGCCCTGCAAGGCATTCAGGGCATTTGATCCCACTCGAGGCGGGC
>CASFKT010000109.1 GCA_949295195.1 uncultured bacterium
CTGGGGCAGGGCCTTCTGGTTGTAGCGCTGCCGCAGGGTGAAGCAGCGGTAGCTGCCGCTCTGGGCGGCGTACATGGTCTCCACCGACGGGGTGGCCGAACCCAGCAGCAACAGGGCGTTCTCCTGCACACAGCGGTACTTGGCTACCTCCCGGGCGTGGTAGCGGGGGTTGTTCTCCGACTTATAGCTGGCCTCTTGCTCCTCGTCCAGAATGACGACCCCTAAGTTGGACAGGGGGGCGAATACCGCCGACCGGGTACCGATGACCACCGGGGCCTCTCCCCGGCGGATGCGTTTCCACTCGTCGTACCGCTCCCCCGCCCGAAGGGAGCTGTGGAGCACCGCCACCTTGTCCCCAAAGTGGGCGGCGAAAATCCGCAGCAGCTGGGGGGTCAGGGCAATCTCAGGCACCAGGAACAGGGCGGTCTTACCCCGCTTCAAAGTCTCCTGGATCAGGCGCAGATAGACCTGGGTCTTTCCGCTCCCCGTCACCCCGTACAGCAGGGCGGCCGCCGGCTGTCCCGTCCGGCACAGGGCGTCCAGCCCCTGGAAGGCAGCCTCCTGCTCCTCATTAAGGACGATGGGGCCGGCCGGTTCCACCTCCGCCACGGCGGGGCGGCGGAAGACCTCCTGCTCCTCCAGGGTGAGGATGCCGCTCTTCTCCAGGGACTTGATGGTGGGCATGGAGGCCCCAGTGAAGTAGCACAGCTCCTTGGCGGGAGCCGCCCCCAGCTGGCACAGCAGCTCGGTGACAGAATAGCGCAGCGGCGCCGTCCTGCGGCGGGGGGTGACCCGTGCCATGGCCTCCTCCGCCGGCATGGCCAGCACCGCCAATTTCTCCTTCTTATCTCCGATGCCCCGCTGGGCGCTGGTGATCCGCTCTGCGGCCCCCCGGTCAATCAGCGTCCGGATGGCGCCGTCCGGGTCCTTGGCCCCAAAGGCGGTGCGGATCTGCTCCATGTCGCCCCGTCCGCCCCAGGCCAGCAGCAGCTCCGCCAGCTTCTGGGCGGCTTTGGACTCCCCGGCCGCCTCGAAGGCCGCCGCCCGGTCCACCCCGCTCCTCAGCGCGACGCAGTCCCGCAGGGCGTAGTACAGCCCCGCCGGGAGCATGGCCTTCACACCGTCATAGACGGTGCAGAAGTACCGCTCCCGCATCCACAGCGCCAGCTTCAGCAGTTTCTCGTCCAGCACCGGCTCGGGATCCAGGGCGGCAATCACATCCTTCAGGCCGCCCTCCGACCCCTCCCGGTTCAGGGCCAGGACGATGCCGTCCGACCCCCGGTTGCCCGCCCCAAAGGGGACCAGCACCCGCATGCCGGGCCGCAGGCGGCCCTCCAGCTCCTGGGGGACCCGGTAGTCATAGGGCCGGTCGATGGCGTAAATCGCCTTGGCCACCGCCACCTTGGCCGTCATGTGTCCCACGGGCTTCCCCTCTCCCCTTCGCTCTTACTGGGGCTGGCTCTGTTCCAGCTGGTTCATCTGCTCCAGCTGCTCGTCCAGCTTGCCGTCGGCCACCTCCTGGATGGCGATGCTCACCGACTTATCATCCAGGGGCTCTCCGGCCAGCTCGGCCTCGGTGGAGATCTCCCGGGCCCGGTGGGCCACCACGTTCACCAGCTTATAGCGGCTGGGCACCTTGTTCAGCAGGTCTCTCATAGCAGGATACAGCATCATAGGGCAAAACTCCTCTTTTCTTCAAAATCACGCAAATTGAGCCAGCATGTGGCTCCGGTTGGGCACGCGGCACTCCGCCGCGGTGAGAATGGCGGCGATCTCCTCCACCGCGTTGGACACCTTGTCGTTGATGACCAGGTAGTCGTACTTGGGGATCTCCCGGAACTCCTGACGGGCCTTCTCCAGGCGGCCGGCGATCACGTCCTCGCTGTCCGTGTTCCGCCGGTGAAGCCGGCGGGAGAGCTCCTCAAAGGACGGTGGGATGATAAAGATAAACAGGGCGTCGGGACAGCGCTCCCGCACCTTGGCCGCCCCCTGGACCTCAATGTCCAGCAGCACGTCAATCCCCGCCGACAGCTTCTCCTGGATGAGCTTCAGGGAGGTGCCGTAGTAATTATGGACATATTCCGCGAACTCCAAAAGCTCGTCGGCGGCGATCATCCGCTCAAACTCCTCCCGGGAGACAAAGTTGTAGTTTACGCCGTTCTGCTCCCCCACCCGGGGCTGCCGTGTGGTGTAGGACACTGAGAAATAGATGTTGTCCCGCTGACCCAGCAGCTCGGCGATCACCGTGCTCTTTCCCACCCCGGAGGGGCCGGAGAGGACGATCAGCTGTCCCCGCTCTTTCTTTCGCGTCATTCGTCTTCCTCCTCTCCCGTGTCCTTCTCATCCTCCAGGCGGTTGGCCACCGTCTCCGGCTGGAGGGCAGAGAGCACCAGGTGGTCGTTGTCCATGACCAGCACCGCCCTCGTCCGCCGCCCGTAGCTGGCGTCGATGAGCACGCCCCGCTCCCGGGCCTCCTGGACCATCCGCTTGATGGGGGCGGAGTCCGGGCTGACGATGGCGATGAGCCGCCCGGCGGAGATCATATTTCCAAATCCAATGTTGATGAGGCCCCCTTACTCAATATTCTGCACCTGCTCCCGGATCTTCTCGATCTCCGCCTTGATGTCCACCACATGGCGGGCGATCTCCAGGTCGCTGCACTTGGAGCCGATGGTGTTGGCCTCCCGGTTGAACTCCTGGATGAGGAAGTCCAGCTTCCGGCCCACGGCCCCTCCCTTGGAGAGCATCCCCCGCAGCTGCTCAATGTGGCTGCGCAGGCGGACGGTCTCCTCGTCCACCGCCACCTTGTCGGCAAAGATGGCCGCCTCGGTGAGGATGCGGGCGGGGTCGATCTGGGTGTTGGATAGGACCTCCTGCATCCGGGCCTCCAGCTTGGCGCGGTACTCGGACACGGTCTGGGGAGAGCGCTCCTCCACCTGGCCCACCAGCGTCTCGATGGTCTGGGCCCGGGAGAGCACGTCCGCCTCCAGCCGCTCCCCCTCCCGGGTGCGCATCTGGTCGAAGTCGGCCAGGGCCCGGTCCAGCACGGCGCAGATGGCCGCCGCCCGGCCCTCCAGGTCCTCCTCCGTCTTCTCCGCCAGCAGCACGTCGGGGAACCGGGACAGCAGGGACACCGAGATGTCCTGGGGCAGCCCATAGGTCCCGGCCAGCTCCTTCAGCGCGGCAAAATAGCCGTCGGCCACCGGGCGGTTCACCGACACCTTGACCTGCTCGGCCCCTGTATTGTCCAGGGTCACAAACACATCCACCTTGCCCCGGGAGATGGTGTTCTGCACCCGGGACTTGATGGCTTCCTCCGCAAACAGGTAGAGCCGGGGCATGCGCACATTGCAGTCCAGATACCGGTTGTTCACCGACCGCAGCTCCACCGTAATGGTACACCCTGCGACGGTATCCTCCGCCCGGCCGTACCCTGTCATACTCTTGACCAAATCCGGTCACTCCCTCATGTTCACATTCTACATCCCCTTGGGCCGCAGCCGGGCGTTGAGCCCACCGATCAGCCGGGACAGAGCGATGTCATACAAAATAAAGATCACGTTGCCCGCCAGATAGAGGACCCACACCTGGGCGCTCATCCATTCCGGAAGAGCGGGCAGGAACAGCTCCCGGAAGGCAAACCACAGCAGGGTCAGGGCCGCGTTAAAATAGACCAGCTTCCCGGCCCACTCCGCCGTGCGGCTCTTCAGCTGCTCCAGGCGGCTTTTGACCACCGGGTACAGGCCCAGAAACACCAGGTACATCAGGGCCACCCCCTTGTCCGGCAGGAGCAGCAGCCCCAGGATGGAGGCCGCCGCCCAGCACAGAAGGCCCGCCCCCCGTCCGGCGGCCAGAACGGCTCCCACCGGAAACAGTCCCGCCGCCGCGGTCACCCCCAGCTGTCCCGAGGGGACCACGCAGGCCAGCCACAGCACGGCCAGGCTGCCCGCGGCCAGCACGCCGCCCAGGGCCACCTGCCAAGTCTTTGTCGCTTTCATCTCAGTTGCAGCCTCCGCACAGACAGTTCAGGCACAGCATGGTGGTACAGCAGTCCAGGGAGTCCATTCCGCCGCTGTTTCCATAGGGGCGGTAGGCCTGGCCGCCCCGCTGCATCATGTTCAGGGCCTGGCGGTACTCCGGGTTGCCGGGCTCCATCTGGACGGCCAGGTTGTAGTTCTGCATGGCCTCGTCCAGCCAGCCCCGGCGGTAGGCGATGCTGCCCATGAGGAAGTACCACTCGCCGCTCTTCTGAGGCACCTCCTGAAGCAGGCGCTCGGCGGAGTTCAGGTCCCCCATGTTGATCAGATTGCGCACCCGGTTAAAGGTGGGGTTGTTGGTCCCCCCGCCGTAGGACTGCTGCTGATAGCCATACTGATAGCCGCCCGAGGAGGACGAGGAGGACTGGCTGTATCCGCCGCCCCCTCCCCCGCCGCTGCGCTGCTTCTGGATGGCCTCGTAGGCCTCGTTGACCTCTTTCATCTTCTCCTCGGCCAGGTCGGCCAGGGGATTGTCCACGTAGTTGTCGGGGTGATACTTGCGGGCCAGCTCCCGGTACGCCTTCTTGATCTCCTGGTCGCTGGCGTCGGGCTTGACGCCCAGAACGCTGTAGGGATCTCTCATGTGTTGTGTCTCCATATCTTTTGTTTTTGAATCTGCTTCCAGCTCCCGTCGAACACAGCCTGCTGCACCAGCGGGAGGCCCAGATACAGAATATTCTCAATCACCGGCCAGCGGCACCCGAAGTCCGCCAGCTGGGCCGCCGAACCCATCAGGTTCAGCGAGTGGTCCAGAGTCCGCTTCATGGCCTCGTCGTCCCCCTCCGGTCCGAAGCGGGCGGCCACGGCGTTGTAGTTTCCCGAGGCCCGGTCCTCCTCCAGGTCGTCCTGGGCGTCAATGAGGTAGATCCACCTCCCCAGGTGGTAGAGCAGCTGCTGAAGCGCCCGGTCCCGGGCCGCCTCCCCGGAGGCGGGGGCCGCCCCCTGGAGGAGCACCGCGAAGGTGTCCGCCGCCCGGTCCATGGAGGAGCACCCCTCTGCCTCCAGGGCGGAGAGCTTCTCCAGGCTCTCCCGCACACAGCGGTCGAACTCCGGCCGGCGGCGGGCCGCCTTTCGATAGGCCGGTTTCAGCAGCAGGGCCAGCGTCCGGGCGGGCAGCCCCTTCCAGAGGCCGCTGTCCCGGGCCTTGTCCCGGAGCTGCCACCAGGTGAGCACCACGCTCTCGTCCGCCGCCGCGTCCAGGGCCTCCGACGGCTGGCACATGGGCTTTTTCAGCAGGGGGTTGGCGTGGCACCGCCCCCGGCAGGGGGCGAAGCGCTCCTCCGGCTCAGAGAGCAGGAGGGCCAGAAAGGTGAAGTCGTAGTTGAGGAACATGGGGGCCAGCCACCCGTACCGGCGGCGCATGGCGCCGCACAGGCCGCAGTAGGTGGCCTTGTACAGGTCAAAGTCCCGGCATTTCAGTTCCTCCCGGACAGGCCGGACATAGCCGAACACGCACCCACCGCCTTACGCCTGGTGGCGCAGGATGACAAACTCCGGCTTCTGGCTGCGGGTGATCCAGCGGTTGACCCACACGGCGGGCAGAAAACCCACCAGCAGGCCCACAGCCGCAGTCCCCACCGAGGCCCCCTCGCCCAGTCCCAGGGCCATCCCCGCCAGGTATCCCAGGACCAGAAATACGCACGGAATGGCGAACACCAGGACCGACAGGCCGATGGAGTGGCCGACGGAGGGCTCCACCTCCACCCGCTCCCCCGGCTTGGTGCCGATGGGGTCGCTGGCCAGGGCCAGCAGCTCCCCCTGGGGCTTCTGCATGCAGCCGGCGCAGTTTCCGCCGCAGCTCAGGCCGCACTCCACCTGCCGCAGCAGGGAGACCTCCACCACCCCCTCTTTGATCTGCTTTTTTACGATTGCGCTTTGTACCATAGAAATGAAACGCCTCCGATGTTACTGGGTAATGTTTACGCTGATGGTATAGGTGCCGATGACCCCCACCTCGTCGCTGGCGTCCAGATAGACCTGGGCCGGGACGGACCGGATGCCGGTACCCGCCACGTCGGACAGGTCCGCCACAATGCGCAGCTGGCTGGCGTCAATCTGATCCAGCACGCTGGCGCTCCCCCGGACCACCACTGTCCGGGTGGTTGTCACCAGATCCGCCCCGTAGGGGTCGGGCACGTTGATAACAGAAATATTGGTCACGTCAAAGGACCGGGTCTCCAGCCCGCTGACGGTAACGGTCACCTGGGCCTCGGTCACCCCGTCCGCATTCTCCAGGGTGGGCGAGAGCTCTATGGGCATGGTGATGGTGGAGGTGCCGATCACCTGGGACAGGTCGATGCTGCCCAGGGAGATCTCGGTGAGGGCGGACAGCTCCTCCTGGGTGCCCACCACCGTGATGGTCTTGGGCTGGATGTCCACTGTGACGGTCCCGTTGTCCGCCGAGGCGCCGCCGCCGGGGATGAGGTTAACCGTCAGGTCCACCTCCTTGACCACGCCCACCGTCATGGTGACGTAGGCGGTGTCCTGGCTGAGGGTCACATTGGTGTCGGTGATCTCGTTGCCGTCGGCGTCCAGCATGATCAGGGGCAGGCTGCCGGCAAAGGACTGGTCCAGGTTCTCCGCCTGGAGCACGGCCACCACCCGGCGGACCCGGGCCACCGCGTCCGGCGTGCCGCTGACGGTCACCGTCTCCGGATCGGCCACCGGCGTCCCGGCCTGATAGCCGTCGGCCACATCGCCCTCCAGCCGGACCTCCACGTTCATGGTCTCGGTGGTCAGGGTGTCCACTGTGACGGTGATGGTCTGGGTCTCCTGGTTGGCGGGGAAGTAGGCGTCCGTGGTGTCCACGTTGGTGGGCAGCCGGGGCGTGCAGGCCAGCTCATAGGAGCCCGCCTCCGTGATGGTGGACACATCCACCGTGGCCACAATGTTGTTCCGGTTCAGGTTCCGCTGGACGCTCCAGGGGGCGTTCACCGTCACATTGACCGTGTCCTGGGACAGGCTGGCCACCGTCAGTCCCCGCTCGTTGAGCACCCGGCTGTTGGTGATCTGGACCGGGACATTATAAATGGTATAGTCGCTGGCGGTGTTCTGCACATTCCGGATATACAGCCAGAAGGCCACCGCAATCAGGACGGAGACAAGGATATAGAGCCAGCGGCTTTCCTTCAGACGCTCCATCATTCCTCCCCCTCCTTCTTTCCACGGCTGATCAGATTGGACAGAAGGCCGCTCAGATTCAGATTCTTCTCCTCCTCCGCCTCCTCGGGCAGCAGTTCGTTGCGCAGCAGGCGCTCCAGGGTCTCCGGAGCCAGGTGGCGCTTGAGCATGCCGCCCATGGCGGCGGAGATGGAGCCGGTCTCCTCAGAGACGATGACCACCACCGCGTCGGAGTGCTCGCTCATGCCGATGCCCGCCCGGTGGCGCATGCCCAGATCCCGGCTCAGATTCACATTGCCGGACAGGGGGAGCATACAGCCCGCCCCCACAATACGCCCCTCCCGCACGATGACCGCGCCGTCGTGGAGGGGGGCCTTGTTCCAAAACAGATTCTTCAACAGCTCGCTGGACACGGAGCAGTCCAGCGGGGTGCCGGTCTTGATCACGTCGTCCAGCAGATTCTTCCGCTCAAAGACCATGAGGGCCCCCACCTTGTCCTTGGACATGGAGGTGTAGGCCTCCACCGTCTCCCGGATGGCGGTCTCCATGTCGTAGGGGGAGGCGGGGCGCTGGCTGCTGAACATGCTGGACAGCTTCCCGCTGCCCAGCCGCTCCAGCACCCGGCGGATCTCCGGCTGAAACAGGATGACCAGGGCCAGGATGCCCCACTCCACCACCCAGTTCAGCACCCAGCTGGTGGCGGTGAGCTGCAGCCAGTCGGCCGCGGCGATGGCCACGATCAGCACCAGGACGCCCTTGATGACCCGGCCGGAGCTGCTCTTCCGCATGATCCACAGCAACTGGTAGATGGCAACGGACAAGATGGCGATGTCGATCAGATCGAAGATCCGGATGGTGGTGACAAACGGGATCTCCTCCTGAATAAAGCTCATCAACGTCTCCAACAACGCGACCCCTTCCTTCCTGCTGTGATTGACGGCCACTCCCCAGCCGGGCCGAAGCCAGCCCTTTGGAGACAACATGTCTATCTTAGTTATTATACGATATTCCAGACGGGATGGCAACATGAATTCCCAGTCCAAGAATGAAAAATTCGTGAATTTTCCGTGTCCTTCTCTGGTGGAACAGCATCAATGCG
>CASFKT010000110.1 GCA_949295195.1 uncultured bacterium
CATTGGGATGGCCAACATCAAGACCGCCGTGGAGCGGGCGGTGGGAGCGGACATTCTGTGAGGAAATGAAGAATGCAGGAATGCAGAATGCAGAATGAATGAGATAGCGTGAAAGCAGAGAGCAGAAGTCGGACATTCTGTAAGAAAATGTAGAGTGCAGAAATACAGAATGGATGAAACAGCGCAGATGTAGATGGACAGGAAGTAGAAGAATAATCATTCTGCATTCCTGCATTCTGCCTTCTGCATTGTGGAAAGAAGGTAGCCTATGGGTAAAATTGTCAAGGTCTCCGGCCCGCTGGTGGTGGCCACGGGGATGCAGGAGGCCAACATATGGGTAAAATTGTCAAGGTCTCCGGCCCGCTGGTGGTGGCCACGGGGATGCAGGAGGCCAACATGGCCGACGTGGTCCGGGTGGGGGAGCAGCGCCTCATCGGCGAGATCCTGAACATGACCGGGGACGCGGCCTCCATCCAGGTGTATGAGGAGACCTCCGGCCTGGGGCCCGGGGCGGAGGTGGTCACCACCGGCGCCCCCCTGTCCGTGGAGCTGGGGCCCGGCCTCATCGAAAATATCTACGACGGCATTCAGCGACCCCTGGAGGTCATCCGGGAGGTGAGCGGCAGCAACAACCTGCCCCGGGGCGTGGAGGTGCCCGCCCTGGACCGGGAGAAGAAGTGGGAGTTTACCCCCGCGGTGAAGCCGGGGGACAAGGTCGTCGGCGGCGACGTGCTGGGCACCGTGCAGGAGACCGACTCCATCCTCCACAAAATCATGCTGCCCCCCAGAATGAAGGGGACCATCGTCTCCATCCAGAGCGGCTCCTTTACCGTGACCGAGCCGGTCTATGTGCTCCAGCAGGAGGACGGTTCCCAGGTGGAGCTGCCTATGATGCAGAAGTGGCCCGTCCGTGTGGGCCGGCCCTACAAGCATAAATATCCCCCTACGATCCCCCTCCAGTCGGGACAGCGGATCGTGGACACCTTCTTCCCGGTGGCCAAGGGGGGCACCGCCGCCATCCCCGGCCCCTTCGGCTCGGGCAAGACGGTGATGCAGCACGCTCTGGCCAAGTGGTCGGACGTGGATCTGGTGGTCTACATCGGCTGCGGCGAGCGGGGCAACGAGATGACCGATGTGCTCCGGGAGTTCCCCGAGCTGGTGGATCCCCGCACGGGGCAGTCCCTGATGAAGCGGACGGTGCTGATCGCCAACACCTCCGACATGCCGGTGGCCGCCCGTGAGGCGTCCATCTACACCGGCATCACCATCGCCGAGTATTTTAGGGACATGGGCTACGCCGTGGCCGTCATCGCCGACTCCACCTCCCGGTGGGCCGAGGCTTTAAGAGAGATGTCCGGCCGCCTGGAGGAGATGCCCGGCGAGGAGGGCTACCCCGCCTATTTGAGCTCCCGCCTGGCCCAGTTCTACGAGCGGGCGGGCAGCGTGGCATGCATCGGCTCGGACGACCGCCGGGGCAGCCTCACCGCCGTGGGGGCCGTGTCCCCTCCGGGCGGCGATTTATCCGAGCCGGTCTCCCAGGCCACCATGCGCATCGTCAAGGTGTTCTGGGCCCTGGACTCCTCCCTGGCCTACCGCCGCCACTTCCCCGCCATCAACTGGCTCAACTCCTACTCCCTGTATCTGGACAGCCTGAAACCCTGGTACGACGAGCACCTGGGCAAGGAGTTCCTCCAGAACCGGGAGTGGGCCATGGGGGTCCTCCAGGAGGAGGCCAACCTGAACGAGATCGTCCAGCTGGTGGGCAAGGACTCCCTGTCCGCGGGGGACCAGATCACTTTGGAGACCGCCAAGATGATTCGGGAGGACTTCCTCCAGCAGAACTCCTTCGTGGACATCGACTCCTACTCGGAGTACGACCGGCAGGCCCGCATGCTCGCCCTGATCCGGGGGTACGACAGCCGGTGCCGCTCCGCCTCGGAGCGGGGCGGGGCCATCGCCGACCTGTTTGCCATCCCCGTGCGGGAGAAGATCGGCCGGGCCAAGTCGGTGCCCGCGGACGAGTACCGGGAGGCCTACGCCGCCATGGACCGGGAGATGGAGGATGAGCTTGAGGCCGCCGCCCAGAAGGGAGAGAGTGCGCTATGATCCGGGAATATAAGACGATACAGGAGATCTCCGGCCCGCTGATGGTGGTCAACCGGGTCCAGGGGGTCACCTATGACGAGCTGGGGGAGATCGAACTCAGCGACGGCACCGTCCGCCGGTGCCAGGTGCTGGAGGTCAACGGGGACACCGCCGTGGTCCAGCTCTTTGAGAACTCCGCCGGCATCAACCTGGCGGAGTCCAAGATCCGATTTCTGGGGCATCCCCTCCAGCTGGGGGTGTCCGGGGATATGCTGGGCCGGGTGTTCAACGGCATGGGCGAGCCCATCGACGGCGGCCCCGCCATCCTGGCCGACGAGTACCGGGACATCAACGGCCTGGCCATGAACCCCGCCGCCCGGAACTACCCCAACGAGTTTATCCAGACGGGCATCTCCACCATCGACGGGCTGAATACCCTGGTGCGGGGACAGAAGCTGCCCATTTTCTCCGGCTCCGGTCTGCCCCACGCCGCCCTGGCCGCCCAGATCGCCCGGCAGGCCAAGGTGTTGGACGGGGAGTCCAACTTCGCCGTGGTCTTTGCGGCCATTGGTATCACCTTTGAGGAGTCCGAGTTCTTCGTCCAGGAGTTCCGCCGCACCGGCGCCATCGACCGCACCGTGCTGTTTACCAACCTGGCCAACGACCCGGCGGTGGAGCGCATCGCCACCCCCCGCATGGCCCTGACGGCGGCGGAGTATCTGGCCTTCGAGAAAAACATGCACGTGCTGGTCATCATGACCGACATCACCAACTACGCCGAGGCCTTACGCGAGGTCTCCGCCGCCAAGAAGGAGGTCCCCGGCCGCCGGGGCTATCCGGGCTATCTGTACACCAACCTGGCCACCCTGTACGAGCGGGCGGGCCGTCAGATGGGCAAGGAGGGCTCCATCACCCTCATCCCCATTTTGACCATGCCCGAGGACGACAAGACCCACCCCATCCCCGACCTGACCGGCTATATCACCGAGGGGCAGATCATCCTGTCCCGGGAGCTGTACCGGAAGGGCATCAACCCGCCTGTGGACGTGCTGCCCTCCCTGTCCCGCCTGAAGGACAAGGGCACCGGCGCGGGCAAGACCAGAGAGGACCACTCGGGCACCATGAACCAGCTCTTTGCCGCCTACGCCACCGGCAAGGAGAACAAGGAGCTCATGTCCATCCTGGGCGAGGCCGCCCTGAGTCCCACCGACCTGCTGTACGCCAAGTTTGCCGACGAGTTTGAAAAGCGCTACGTCTCCCAGGGCACCGACGAGAACCGGTCCATTGAGGAGACCCTGGACCTGGGCTGGGAGCTGCTCTCCATCCTGCCCCGCAGCGAGCTCAAGCGCATCAAGCCCGAGTTTATCGACAAGTATCTGCCCAAGAAGGATTAAAGGGGGGATTTGAATGCCTTCCACAACCATCAATCCCACCCGGATGGAGCTCACCCGGCTGAAGGGACGATTGAAGACCGCCCAGCGGGGCCACAAGCTCCTGAAAGACAAGCGGGACGAGCTGATGAAGCAGTTCATGGACGTGGTGCGGGAGAACCGGGCCCTGCGAAAGCGAGTGGAGGAGGGGCTCATGCGGGCCCACGCCTCCTTCACCGTGGCCTCCGCCCTTATGTCCCCGGAGATGCTGGAGCAGTCTCTCCTGTACCCCAAGCAGAGTGTGGAGCTGGAGATGACCTTCCAGAACGTCATGTCGGTGGATGTGCCCCGCTATCAGTTCAAAACCAAGAGCCAGGACCCGGGGGAGGTCTACCCCTACGGCTTTGCCCAGACCAGCGGCGAGCTGGACGACGCGGTGGACGCCCTGTCCCGGGTGTTCCAGGATATGCTCAAGCTGGCGGAGATCGAAAAGACCAGCCAGCTCCTGGCCCAGGAGATCGAAAAGACCCGCCGCCGGGTGAACGCCCTGGAGTATGTGAAGATCCCTCAGATGGAGGAGAGCATCCGCTACATCTCCATGAAGCTGGACGAGAATGAGCGTTCCAACACGATCCGGCTGATGAAGGTGAAGGAACTCGTTCTGAAAGAGGCGATTGAGGACCGGAGAGCCGAAGACGCCAGAGCCGCAAGGACGTTTGGATCGGCCGGAGGATAAAGAACGGTTTTACCGCTTTCGTGAAAATCCAAAGAAAAAAGGTACTGTTCGGCACAAAGCCAAACAGTACCTTTTAATCTGTCAAAGACCCCCATGCCTTTAGGCCATGTTTGAAAAATGTCAACATGCCCGAACAGCGAGTCTTTTTCCGCCATACTGCGTTGATTTTCCTTGCAATACACAAAGTATTGCTGCGTCAAATCGCCTTGTCTGGCGAAAAAATCCTTCGCTGTAGGGCATATTTCCACTTTTCAAACAAGGCCTGGGCCATGTTTGAAAAATGTCAATATACCCAAATGGCGGGTCTTTTTCCGCCATACTGTATTGATTTTCCTTGCAATCCACCAAGGATTGCCGCGTCAAATTGCCTTGCCCAGCGAAAAATCCCTCGCCGCAGGGCGCAGTGCGCCAAGGTTTTTGCCTTTTGGGGAAACGCCTGTACGGCGCGGAAAACCCGGCCGCTGTGGAGGGGACGGGGGAGAGAGGGAAGCTCAGTGTCCGGACGTGGCCTTCAGGCCCAGGATGCCCACCAGGAGCAGGGCGGCGAAGAAGATCCGGGCGGGGGCGGCCGGCTCCTTGAACAGGACGATGCCGGCGATCAGGGCCCCCAGGGCGCCGATCCCCGTCCAGATTGCGTAGGCGGTCCCCAGCGGGAGCACCTTGGTGGCCTGGGAGAGAAAGGCGAAGCTGACGATCATCCCCACGATGGTCAAGACGGAGAACTTCAGGTCGGTAAATCCGTGGGAAAATTTCATGCAGGTGGACCAGAATACCTCCATCACCCCCGCGATGCATAAGTAGAGCCATGCCATGCGGAACATTCCTCCTTGAACATAAAAAAATGCATTTACCGATGTATCTACCAAAGGCCTATCGATACATCAATAAATGCCTTCCACCTACTCGGCAGCAGATGGAGCGTCCTTTACTATACCAGATGGACGGGAAAAGTCAATCCCTGATTTTCCAAAAATGCCGTTACTTTCCCGCCGCTGCGCGGCGGAAAAGTCCTCGCTGCGCTCGCTGAACGCCTTGCCATGCAAGGCATTCAGGGCATTCGATTCCATTCGAAAAAGTGGCTTTTGCCACTTTTTCGACGGTCTCAAACCGGGAGGCGGCTTTTAGCCGTCTCCCGGTTTGTTATCTGCCATGTTCAGCTGCTCTCCTTCTGGACCAGCGTCCAGGGGGCCACCTGGGACTGGCAGGGGACCCCTTCAAACAGGTGCATCAGAAGCTCGGCCGCCATCCGGCCCACATTGTGGGTGCCGTGGGACAGGGAGGTGATGCGGGGGGTGGTCATCTCGCTGTACTGGCTGTTGTCAAAACTGACCACGGCCATATCCTCCGGGATGGAGACGCCCCGCTTTACCAGCTGGGCCACCAGGCGGCTGGCGATCTCGTCGTTGTAGCACACCACCGCGGTGTAGCCGGGGAGGACCTGCTCCAGGTACTTGACCCCCGTTCCGTCCAAAAACAGAGACTCCTTGGCCTCCGTGCTGTACCAGAAGACCTGCTGGTCCTCGAAGGGGAGACCCAGGGTGCGCAGGGCGTCGGCATAGCCCGCGTAGCGCTGGTGGCCCTGGATGTCGTCGTTTTTGAAGATGCCCGCGATGCGCTGGTGGCCCTTCTGGTGGAGATAGTCCACCAGCATCCGGCCGCCGGCGGCGTTGTCGTCCAGCACTGAGAGGCTGTCGGTGAGCTCGGGGTAGTTGCCGTTCATAAAGACCAGGGGGACCCCCCGGTCGATCAGCCGGCGGTACAGGTCCAGGTTGGGGTTGGGCAGGCCGGTCTTGGTCCCCTCC
>CASFKT010000111.1 GCA_949295195.1 uncultured bacterium
ACCACATGGACCACGCCCAGCTCCTTCACCAGGTACTGGGTGATAAAATCCCGCCAGTCCATGCGCATCATGCCGTCAAAGCTGGAGACGATGACCTCCTGAATGCCGTAGCAGGTGCGCATGAGCCACGCCCGGTCCTCCACCGAGCTGAGCAGGGGGACCACCTGGCCGGTGATGGCGGCGGTGGGGCTGCGGTCGAAGGTAAAGGCGGAGGCCACCGCCCCCAGTTCTCTGGACTTCTCCACGACCCGCTCCAGCAGGGCCCCGTGGCCCCGGTGGACTCCGTCGAAGAAACCCAGGGCAATGACACGTTTGCTTTTATTCAAAACCAATTACTCTCCTTTACAGGCCCGTATCGGGCCTTATACCTCAAAAAAGCTCTTGATGGTCCGCAGGGTTCCCCGCTCCACCCGGCTCAGAGTCAGAAACTCCCCCTTAGCGCCGTATACCCGGTACTCCCCGTCCTCTGCGCCGGGCAGGGGGAAGGACACGCCGTTGCGCACCTTTTTTTCCGCTTCGGGGCGGAGGCGCAGCTCCGGCCGGCCGGAGAAGTATGCGTCCACCGGCGTCAGCAGGGAGGCCGGGTCCGGGTGCTCCAGGACCTCCGGCAGGGGGTGGGACTGCGCCAGGGTAAACCCGGCGGCCATGGTGCGCCGCAGGGAGAACATGGTCCCGCCGCAGCCCAGAGCCCGGCCAATGTCGTGGCACAGGGTGCGCACATAGGTGCCCTTGGAGCACCGCACCCGGATAAGAAAGTCGGTGCCGCTCACCTGCTCCTCCACCGTCAGGGCGTGGATGGTGATGTTCCGGGGAGGCCGCTCCACCTCTCTGCCCTTCCGGGCCAGCTCGTAGAGCTTCTTTCCCTGGATCTTGATGGCGGAGTACATGGGGGGGATCTGCTGAATGTCCCCCCGGAAGGGCTCCAGAGCGGCCTCCAGCGCCTCCAGGGTGACGTCCACTGGGTGGGTCTCCAGCACCGTGCCGGTTGTGTCCTGGGTGTCGGTGACCTGGCCCAGACGCAAGCCGGCCAGGTACTCCTTCTCCCCCTCGCTGGCGAACTCCACTGCCCGGGTGGCCCGGCCCACAAACACCGGGAGCACCCCGGTGGCCATGGGGTCCAGAGTACCCGCATGGCCGATGCGCCGCTCGCCCAGCACCCGCCGCAGCTTTGCGCACACATCCATACTGGTCCAATCTTGGGGTTTATCGATAATTAGGATTCCGTTTGCCATAAGACCTCCCGGTTATTGGACCTTTCGGCCCTGTACCGTCCGGATGGCCTCCATCAGGACCTGCTTGGTGTGGGGGATGTCCCCCTCCACCGTGGCCCCGGCGGCGGCAGCGTGGCCGCCGCCCCCCAGGAGGGCACAGACCGAGCTGGCGTTCAGGTCGTCCGGGTCGGTGCGCAGGGAGATCTTGCAGGAGCCGTCCTTCCGCTCCCGGATGGTGACTCCTGTCTTGACCCCCTCCACCTGGCCCACAAAGGCGGCGATGTCCTCCGCGTCCCGCTCGTCCGCCTGGAGAGTGTCCATCATATGGAGGCTGATGGCGGCGATGGCGATTTCACCGCCGTCGTGGAACTCCAGGGACTCGGTGAGCATGCTCTCCAGCCGCAGCCGCTTGAAGCTCTTGGTGCGGAAGTGGCGCTTGTTCAGTTCCGCCGTGGGAATGCCGGTGTCCATGAGGGCGGCGGCCACCCGGTGGGTGCCGGCGGAGGTGTTCCCGTACACGAAGCAGCCGCAGTCGGTGGACACTGCCACATAGAGGGGGAGGGCGATGTCCCGGGTGATGGGGGTGACTCCCTGGAGAATGTCGTACATCAGCTCGCCGCAGGCGGCCCGGTCAGCGTTCAGGCAGGTATTTTGGGCGAAAAACTCCTGGGAGGGGTGGTGGTCAATGGCCAGGTCCACCCGCTCCAGATACTTCTGGGCGTTGTCCGGGAACAGCCCCCGGACGGCCATATCCACCGATACCACGGTCTCCGGACGAAAATCCTCCGGGGCCAGCAGGCCCTCCAGATAGGGGGAGAACAGGGAGGTGGTCTCCGGGTTGGGGAGCACATGGGCGGTCTTGCCCAGGTCCCGCAGGCCCCGGCACAGGGCGGCGGCGCATCCCACCGTGTCCCCGTCTGGGCGCACGTGGGTGAGGATCAGATAGCCGTCGTGGCTTTTGAGAAATTCCCCGGTCTGCTCAATGGTGAAGTTCATTCCTCGTCCTCCTCCTGGTCCTCGCCGTAGTGGTTGTCCGGGTTGACCGGCTTGACTACCTCCGGGTCCCGGAGCATGGACAGGATGCGGGCCCCGTGGTCGATGGAGTCGTCGGGGACGAAGGACAGCTCCGGGGTGTTGCGCAGGTTGAGGGTGCGGCCCAACTCCCGGCGCAGATAGCCTCCGGCGGACTTCAGGCCCTTGAGCACCTGGGTCTCCTGGCTCTTGTCCAGGACGCTCACATAGATCTTGGCAAATTTCAGGTCCGGTGTGGTGTTCACCGACGTCACCGAGATCATGCCGGTGACCCGGGGGTCCTTCACCGTGGGGATGAGAGAGGACAGCTCACGCTGGATCTCCTCGTTGATGCGGCCGATGCGATTGCTTGCCATAGTGGTTTCTCCTTTCCCTTGTGGTCAGAGAGTGGGTTTTGTTATATGGTAATGGTCATGCAGGTCTGGTCTTTTTCGAAAAGCTGTTCCAGAGCCTCCTTGTCCAAATCCCGGAGGGGGCCTTCCAGGTGAAAGGCGCGGACATTCATATCCCCCACCCATAGGTTCCACAGCTCCACCTGTTCTCCCGGCCTGCCGTGCTGGGTCAGGTAGTCCCGCAGCTGTTGGGCGTCCTGCTCGGTGGCGTCCAGATTCAGCTCATACTGGTGGGGTTTCATCTCCAGACCCAGTTCCTCCACCGCGATGCGGTAATCTCTGTGGGGCTGGACAGAAAAGCAGTATAATTCCGGGGGCAGGATCACAACAATAGGGCCGCGGCTTGGTGGAGAGGGGCGCTGGATGTCCGATTGATAATAGGGGAGAGGATGGTCGGCAGCCAACAGAATAACACGGCTCATCTCAGTTCTCCTTTCTTCGCAGGGGGAGTTTCGTTACCTCTCTGGTCGTTCCGTATCCAGGCAGGGCGGGGGTGTGCCCCCGCCGCCTTCTCTTGTATTTGCTACGCGGGGGATTTCGCCGCCTGCGGGCGGCGACCTTCTTTTTCCATGGCGAAAAAGAAGGCAAAACGCCCCCGGGGACGCGTCCGATGGGCTACGGCTGCGCTTGCGCTCCGCCTAGGCCCATAGGCCGCTTTCCCCGGACCCCGCTACGGGGAACGCCCTCCTGCTAAGGAGTGCTGCATTTCCGGCGCGCAAAATCAGGAGTGCTTGGGTGCGTTCCCTTCCGGGCCCACTGGGGCCCTGAGCGTGCAAAATTTGATTTTGCTGCGGTTTACGTGCTGCGCCTGGCTTTGCCAAGTCAACGCTCCCGGTGCGAATCCTGGCGCTCCTCCAAACCTTCCCCTCGGGGGGCCGACTCCCCTTATCAAGGGGAGATGTCGCGCAGCGACAGAGGGGAGAGGGACAGGTGCCGAGCAAATGCGAGGCGGATGAGGGGGCAGGATTTGCCTCGCTTTTGTAGGGGGGCTATTAGCCGCCCGCAAAGCCTTCCCCCTTCCAGGGGGAAGGTGCCCCCGAAGGGGGCGGATGAGGGTGACCTCTTGGCCAGCCCACCTGCCGCGGAAGTCCCAAGGGGCTTCCCGACCAAGCCTGGAAGGTTTTCCTGAACCCGTAAAGGATGAGGGCTGCTCCGGTGCGTCCTCCCGGACGCGCCGACCCTGCCTCCAATAAGAATGAAAGAGGCGAAACGCAGTTTCGCAGGAAATTTCTTCGCCTACTTTCTTTTTCAAAGAAAGTAGGGCGGGCGAAACCGCCCGCCCTGCTGTTGGGGTTATTGAACATCAAAATGGGGTCTGGCGAAGGACATTCTGCCTTCTGCATTATAATCAGACCTCGATCTGCTCCATGAGGTAGGCTTCGATGATATCGCCTTCCTTGATGTCCTGGAACTTTTCAAAGGTAATGCCGCACTCATAGCCGGAGGCGACCTCCTTGACGGAGTCCTTGAACCGCTGGAGGGAGGCAATAGCGCCGTCGTAAATGACGATGTTGTCCCGGAGCAGGCGCATCTGGGCGCCCCGCTGCATCTTGCCGTCCAGCACGTAGCAGCCGGCCACCATGCCCACGCCGGTGATGCGGAACACGTTGCGCACCTCGGCCCGGCCCAGGTCCACCTCCTTGAACTTGGGGGTGAGCATGCCCTTCATGGCCGCCTCGATCTCGTTGATGGCGTCGTAGATGACCCGGTACATGCGCATATCCACGTGGCTGCGGGCGGCGCTCTCCTTGGCGTTGGCGTCGGGCCGCACGTTGAAGCCCACGATGATGGCGCCGGAGGTGGTGGCCAGCATCACGTCGGACTCATTGATGGCGCCCACGGCGCAGTGGATGACCCGCACCCGGACCTCCTCGTTGGACAGCTTCTCCAGGGAAGACTTCACCGCCTCGGCGGAGCCCTGGACGTCGGCCTTGACGATGACGTTCAGGTTCTTCATCTCGCCGGCCTGGATCTGGCTGAACAGGTCCTCCAGGGTGACCTTGCCCACATTGCTGTTCAGGGCGTTCTTCTGCTCGGCCTTGCGCTGCTCGGCCAGCTCCCGGGCCATGCGCTCGTCGGCCACGGCGTGGAAGTCGTCGCCCGCCTCGGGCACCTCGCCCATGCCGATGATCTCCACGGGGACGGAGGGACCGGCCTCGGTGACCTTCTGGCCCTTATCGTTGGTCATGGCGCGGACACGGCCCACGGCGGTGCCGGCGATGATCACGTCGCCCTGCTTCAGGGTGCCGTTCTGCACCAGCAGGGTGGCCACGGGACCGCGGCCCTTGTCCAGCCGGGCTTCGATGACCGCGCCGTGGGCGGAGCGGTTGGGGTTGGCCTTCAGCTCCCGCATCTCGGCGGTGAGGACCACCATGTCCAGCAGGTTGTCGATGCCCATGCCGGTTTTTGCCGAGATGGGACAGATGATGGTCTCGCCGCCCCACTCCTCGGGCACCAGCTCGTACTCGGTGAGCTGCTGCATGATGCGGTCGGGGTTGGCGGTGGGTTTATCCATCTTGTTGATGGCCACGATAATGGGAATCTCGGCGGCCTTGGCGTGATTGATGGACTCCACGGTCTGGGGCATGATGCCGTCGTCAGCGGCCACTACCAGGATGGCGATGTCGGTGACCATGGCGCCCCGGGCGCGCATGGCGGTAAAGGCCTCGTGGCCGGGGGTGTCCAGGAAGGTGACGGGCTTGCCGCCCACGTCCACCTGATAGGCGCCGATGTGCTGGGTGATGCCGCCGGCCTCGCCGGAGACCACATTGGCGTGGCGGATATAGTCCAGCAGGGAGGTCTTGCCGTGGTCCACGTGGCCCATGACCACCACCACGGGGGCGCGGGGGACCAGATCCTCCTCCTTGTCCTCGGTGGTGTCAATGAGCTTCTCCTCGATGGTGACCACCACTTCCTTCTCCACCTTGCAGCCCAGCTCCATAGCCACCAGGGCGGCGGTGTCGTAGTCGATGATCTCGCTG
>CASFKT010000112.1 GCA_949295195.1 uncultured bacterium
GGGTGAGCGTGTGCGAGGGCATCGCCAAGGCGGTGAAGGCCCTGTGCGACGCCCTGGGGCTGTGGTGCATCGTGGTCATCTCGGAGAACAACCCGGACAGGGGCATCCGCTACCGCCACGCCTGGAACATTGTAAAAATCGGCGGGCAGTATTACCACCTGGACGCCACCTTTGACAACTCCCTGGGGGGAGATGGGGTGATCCGGTACGACTACTTCAATCTGGACGACAAAAAAATCTTCCGGGACCACGAGCCCATTCTCACCCACACCCCCGCCTGCACCCAGGGGGACCGGTTCTACTACCGGGAGCAGAAGCTGTCCTTCACCAAACAGGAGGAGGTGGGCAGGCGGGCTCTCCAGGCCATCCGCAAGAAAAGGCCCCTGATCTTCCACTGGCGGGGCGGCTATCTCACCCGGGACGTCCTGGGGGAGCTGGTCTCCCTTCTGGAGCAGACCGCCCAGGAGAAGGAGCTCCACGCCCAGGTGAAGGTGAACTGGCCTCAGGCGGTCCTCCAGGTCTCCTTCGTCCCCCAGCTGCCCGGCTCCGCCCTCACGCCCCAGCAGGCCAACGAGGGGGAGGACGCTCCCGCGCCTCTGGACGATCCCCTTCCGCCCCTGTAAACGCGGCTTCGCCGCTGTTCCGTCCCCCGGCCTCCTTCCCGGCGGCCGGGGGCGTTGTTTTTCCAGGGCTCTCCGCGTATGATTCATGGAGCGGCCTCTCATCCTAACTCTGTCCGGCGGGAGACGGACCCACTCCGCCTCCCGGGCCGAATCTGGGCGGAGACAGGTCCGCCGTTCAGGAGGATGCGGGATGGAGTGGTTCTGGTATTTTCTTTTTTACAGCTTTCTGGGCTTCCTGCTGGAGGTGGGCTACGCCTGGTGGACGGGCGGGAGCCTGGACCGGAAGTGCCTGCTCCTCCTCCCCCTGTGCCCGGTGTACGGCCTGGGGGCCTGCGCGGTCCTGCTGCTCCCCGGGGCGGTGCTCCGCTCCCCCGTCCTCCTGGTGGTTGTGGGTGGGCTCACCGCCACAGCGGTGGAGTACGCCGTCTCCGTCTTTTATCAAAAGGCCTTCTCCGTCTCCTTCTGGGACTATCACGGTCAGATAGGCAACCTCAACGGGCGGGTCTGCCTCCCCTTCACCCTGGCCTGGGGACTTCTCCTGCTCCCCATGGTCTACCGGGTCCACCCGGCGGCCTCCCGGCTGTTCGCCGTGATCCCGCCCCCGGTGTCCTGGGCAGCCCTGACTGCGTTTATTGCCGACGGGATCGTATCCTCGGTCATCCTGCGCCGCACCGGGGACCGGACCCGGCTGCGGTGGCGCCAGGCCGTGAGACGGCCCCAATAGCCCCCGCCGTTAAAAAATGCATTGTACCGGGAAAGCATGTGTGGTAAACTGTCCGCAGAGACAGGCAGGCGGCAAATCGGATGGATGGAGGATGCTACTATGCTTGACGCGGCGCCCACGGCAGAGCAGATGACCGCTCTGGTCGGAACCTCCCGGTACGAGATATGGAATCAATTATGCGCCTTGATCGAAGAGAAGTATGATATGGACCGCCTCTGGAACCAGGGCGGCAAGGCGTGGACCTATGAATACAAATACCGCCGGGGCGGAAAGACGCTGTGCGCCCTATATGCGAGGGAACACGGCATCGGATTTATGATCATCCTGGGAAGAGATGAGCGCGCAAAATTTGAGCTGGAGAGAGACCGCTACTCCAGGGAAATTCAGCGGATCTATGACGAATCGCGGACCTACCACGACGGAAAGTGGATGATGTTCGAGCCGGTTGACGCCACTCTGTTTGACGATTTGATCCGGCTGCTGAACATCAAAAGGAGGCCAAACAGAAAACCAAAAAATTGATCCACATCTTGACTGCGGTCTGTGAACCAGCAGCGTCATCCACCAGCGAAGCTGGTGGATGTGTTCATTCCGGAAGGGACGATTAAAATGGATATTTGAAATGCGGGCTATGATGCGGACACGCGGGAGGAAATCACCCAACCGGCCTTCTGGCCGGCGGCGCAGGGGCGGCTCTGCCGCCCCGAGCATTGAAATCCCGAAGGGCGGAGCGGGCCCACGGCCTGCGGAGTCCACAAAAAAGGACACGACTTACGTCGTGTCCTTTTTTGGGAGAGAGGGTTAAAATGGATATTTTGGATGAACAGAACCGTTGCAGGAAAGCCGCCCAACGGCCCTTCTGGGCCGCGGCGCGGGTGCGCCGTACGAGCGTTTTGCCGTAGGCAAAACCTCGGCGCAGGCGGAATTCACTTCCGCCGAGCATTGAAATCCCGAAGGGTGGAGCCGCCCTACGGGCGGCGTAACCAACAAAAAAGGACATCTGCAAAGCAGATGTCCTTTTTTGTGGTGCGCGAGGCGGGAGTCGAACCCGCACGCCCTTGCGAGCACTGGCACCTGAAGCCAGCGAGTCTACCAATTCCACCACTCGCGCTGTATCGTTCAGAACGAATGAGATTTTACCACAGGAATCTCTCCCTGTCAACCGGTTTTGAAAAAATTTTTTACCCCACAAAACATTTTTTCACTGCCGCCCCTCACCGCAGGTACAGCAGTACCAGGGTGAGGACGGCGAAGGCGGCCCCTGAGAGCAGCAGCCCCCGGTCCTGGTAGAGCACCTCCACCGGGTCGCCGTCGGAGCTCCCCTCCACCACCAGGCTGTATTTCAGACACAGGCAGAGCATCAGGGGCACCGTCCACACCAGAGCCAGGTCCCGGTCCACCGTCCACAGGGCGTAAAACACCACCGCCAGGGTGAGGCACATCTGCATGTTCTGGGAGAGGAACGCGTCGCTGTAAAAGCGCAGGACCAGGCGGCCGCTCCCCCGGGCGGTGCGCAGCTCCCCCCTCCGCTTGCTCAGCCCCAGGTAGAAGGAGAGGGCGGTCACTGTGAGGTACAGCCACCCGGAGACGGCGATCCCCGTCACCGCCGCCCCGAACAGCACCCGCAGCAGAAAGCCGGACACCAGGATGGCCAGGTCCAGAATGGGAACGTCTTTCAGCCCCAGGCTGTACCCCAGGTTCAGCAGGACGTAGAGGACCAGGCAGCCCCCGCTCTCCGCCGGGAGCCGCCCCAGCGGGAAGATCCCCGCCGTCAGGGCGATCAGGACCGCCCCCTCCGCCGCCGCCCGGGGGACGGACACCGCCCCGCTGGCGACGGGCCGTCGGCATTTGACCGGGTGCAGGCGGTCCCGCTCCCGGTCCCGGATGTCGTTGAAGATATACACCGCGCCGGCCGCCCCCCAGAAAGCCAGCGCCGCCCACAGGGACCGCGCCAGCAGCTCCCCCTCCCACAGGCGGCCGCTGAACACCAGTGGAAACAGGACCAGCAGATTTTTGACACCGTGCTTGGGCCGCAGCAGCTGGATATACGCCTTCACCCGCTCACCTCCCCGCTCTGCCCGCCCACTCCTCCGCCGGGACAAAGGAGATGGACAGGTCCCCGGGCTCTTGTATGTAAAAGCGGCTGCCGATTTTATCCGTGTCCCCCTCCCACAGGTACTCCCCGTGGGGATAGGCGGGCAGGACCACCTCCCGCCGTCCCTGGGCCACGGCCTCCTCCAGGGCGGCCAGCCGCTCCCCCTCCAGGGCATGGATGGGGAGAAACAGGGCCAGGTAAAAGGCCAGCACCCCCGCCGCCAGTCCCAGCGCCGTCCCCCGGACCGGACGGCGGGGCAGGAGGCCCAGGGGCAGGGCGGACAGCAGATTCCCCGCCGCGATGGTCAGACACACATAGGACCAGTACAGGCACCGGGGCCCGATGGGCGAGACCGCCAGCAGAGGGAGCGCCCCCACCCCGGCGCTGGCCAGGAAGAACAGGGCCCGGTTCCGCCGCTCCCCCTTGGGCAGCCAGCGCCAACAGCCCGCCCACAGGGCCGCCCCCCACAGGACCGCCGCCAGCGCCTCCCCCCCGGTCCACTTCCCCCTCAGGCCGCAGAGGATAAAGCAGCCGCAGCCCAGCGCCAGCAGGGCCGCCAGCAGCCGGTCCAGCCCCGTCCGCCGGGAGGCGGCAAACCACGCCAGCCCCAGGGCGGTCAGAGTGAGGTACAGCACCGGGCACCTGGAGATCAGGCCGGAGACGACCACCGGGAGATTCTCCCCCGCGTTCGCCCACAGTCCGGCGGAATAGGCTCCCCCGCCCCAGATCAGCCCGTAGGAGGGGGACAAGAACAGCGCCAGCGCCCCCAGCAGGGTCCCGGCGCAGAAGGCGGCTACAGGGGCCGAGGCAATCCCCCTCCGCCATGACCACACCAGCAGAACCGCCCCCGCCCACACCCCGTACAGGGTGACGTGCTCCACAAACAGCGCTCCGCACAGCCCCAGGAGAAACACCGCCGCCGCCCGGGGGACTCCCCCGGGGACGGGCCGCTCCGCAAACAGGTCCCCCAGCAGCCGGAGGGCGGCCAGCGCCAGGGCGGCCGGGGGGACATAGTTGAAAAAGCCCGCCGCCCAGGGGTAGATCTGGGCGAACATGGCCCGGGGCAGGGCCAGCAGGGCGGCCGCCGTCAAAAATGTCCCCCACACGGTCCGGAAGCCCCCGTGCCCGGCGGCCAGGCGCACCGTCCCGAAGAGGAAGGCGGCCCGGAGCAGCTCCCGGAGCAGCCGGCGGCTTCCGGCGGCGTAGGCCAGGAGATTGCCCAGAATCCGGCCGTTGTAGGTCCGCCAGCCGGCCAGTACCGTCTCCAGCAGGTCTGTGGGGCCGGTGAGACGCCGGCCCAGCTCCTCCCGGAACCAGTCGTCCCCGGTGAGGGGAAACAGCCCGCACAGAGCCAGCAGGGCCAGAAACAGGGTCCCCAGGGCCGCCCGCTCCCAGGCCCGGCCCGCGCCGGGGCGCGCCAGCCCCACCCCCCGTGCCCTTGTCCCCGTCTGCCGGTTCAATTCCGCGTCCCCTCCTCTCGCCGCCTCTCACAGCTCTCTATGGTACAAACGATTTTCCCCGACAAAATGCAACAAAAAAGAAGGACCTGTTTTGCTGAATCAATCAGCAAAACAGGTCCTTGTGTCCCTGCGGGAGAGGAATTTTCCTTCCTCCGCAGACCATATTCAATATCCGTTGACCAGGGCGTTCAGCACCTGGGCGGCCACATTGCCCGCCGCACTGGCGCCGCTGCCCCCCTCCTCCACCACCACGGCGAAGGCGTAGGGGGCGTCCTCGTTGCGCAGGAAGCCCACAAACCAGGCGTTGGGCCGCTTATCGCCCCCCACCTCGGCGGTGCCCGACTTGGCGCAGATGTCCATGTTGGGGAACCGGCCGGAGCCGTAGGTCTGGACCACGTTCTGGGCCATCATGTCGGCCAGAGTCCGGGCCGTGTCGGACTGGATCAGGGTCCCCGTCTCCTTTCCGAAGGGGAGGGAGAGCTGGGGCAGCCCCCCGTCCACCTCCTGGATGAGGTGGGGCACGGCGGCCTTCCCCCCGTTGGCCACGGCCCCCATCCACACCATCATGGCGCAGGGATTGACCAGGTCGTTGTACTGGCCCACGCCCGACCAGCCCAGCTGGCCCTGGGTAGCCCCGGTGAGGTCATAGCTCCCCTGGGCGGTCTGGATGCCGTCCACCGAGTAGCGGCTCAGCAGGCCGGCCTGCTCCACATACTTCGTCATGGTGTCCGCCCCCAGCTCGGCGGCCAACTGGGCGAACACCCCGTTGCAGGAGTTGGCGAAGGCCCCGCCGATGTCCATGGTGCCGTGGGCGGAGGGGCAGGTGATGGTCTCGCCCCCCACCACGGTGGAGCCGGTGCAGGTGAAGGTGCGCCCAAACAGGTCGGGCAGGTTCTCGATGGCCGCCGTCAGGGTGACCGTCTTGAACACCGAGCCGGGGGTGAAGGTGCTGGACAGGAAGCGGTTCACATATACGCCCTCGTACCGCTCGTCCCCCTCCTGGATGTCCGGCGGGTCGGCCGGGTCAAAGGTGGGGGTGGACACCATGCACAGGATCTCCCCCGTCTCATAGTTGTAGACCCCCACCGCCCCCCGCCGGCCGCCCAGGGCCTGGTAGGCCTCGTAGTTCAGCCGGGCATCCAGGGTCAGGTACAGGTCGTTTCCCTGCCCGAAGGGGTTGTCCGCCCCGGTGAGGAAGTTGTAGCCGGAGAGCTGGTCGGCAAAGGCCACCAGGGCGCTGGTGCCGATGGCCCCGTTGGGGTCCCCCACCGCGTGGAGGGTGGCCATGCGCACCGTCTGGTTGGCGTAGTACTGCCGGCTGCCGCTCTCGTCCACCCAGGAGAGGACGTCCCCGTCCCGGTCCAGCACCCGGCCCACGGACAGCTGGCCCTGGCTGTTGTACAGGTGGCGGTTGGCGGCGAAGGAGGCCCAGCTCCCCCCGTTCAGGAAAAACCGCACCACAAACAGGCCCACCCCCAGCAGCAAAATCAGGGTGAGGATCAGGCACACCACGGTGCGCTTCTCAATCTTTTTCACGGCGGACCTCCTTTCCGGCGCGCTTCCCCTGGCGGGGAGCCAGGTTGCCCAGCCACTTGTCCCCGTGGGCCTTCTGGAGCTGGATGGCGAAGCTGGCGTTGCTGCGGGTGTCGGCCGCCTTCAAAAAGGCCAACAGCCCCCAGGCGGACAGCATGGACGACCCGCCGTTGGACACAAAGGGGAAGGTGACCCCGGTGAGGGGCAGGATGTCCACCGACCCCAGCACGTTCAGGGTGGTCTGGAACACCAGCAGGCTGGTGGCGGCGCAGGCGGCGATGGTGTAGAAGCTGGACCGCCCCGCCCGGCAGCTGCGCACGGCGAACACCGCCAGGGCGGCGATGCAGGCCACCGACAGCAGCGCGATGATGAGCCCCCACTCCTCGCACAGCATGCCGAACACCAGGTCGGTGTCGGCGGCGGACACCCGGTGGAGCCACCCCTCCCCCGGCCCCACGCCGATGAGGCCGCCGGAGGCGGCGGCGGACATGGTGCGGGTCTGCTGGAAGCCCCCGTCGGAGGCCTGCTCCCACACGTGGCCCCAGGCGGCGAACCGGCGGAGAATATAGGGCTTGATGGTCACCAGCACCAGCCCCCCGAACACCGCCCCCCCGCAGATGAGGGCCAGGGTGGTGTAGTCCCCGGAGCGCAGGTAGGCGATGACCAGGAAGGTGACAAAGAAGATGGCGGCGGTGCCGAAGTCGCTCATCAGGGCCAGGCAGCCCATGCAAGCCCCGGTGAGCAGGATGAACAGCCCCAGATTCCGCTTGCGGAACAGCCGCTCCAGGGTGGCCGCCCCGGCGAAGATGTAGCAGATCTTGGCCAGCTCCGAGGGCTGGAAGGAGAAGCCCAACAGGCTGATCCAGTTGGCGGCCCCGTACCGCTCGTGGCCTGCCACCAGGGACAGGCTCAGCAGGACCACGGCCCCGGCGGCCATGAGCCACCGGATTTTCCGCACCCGGTCCAGGTCCCGGAGGAAGATGCCCACCACCAGGAACAGGATGATCCCCAAAAAGACGGCCAGCAGCTGCTTGGGCACGGAGGCGGGGGCGGAGGAGGCCGTCACCGCCAGGGACAATGTGGACAGGAAAAAGGCGATGGTCTCCATCTCAAAGCCGATCCGCCCCAGGCAGCGGAGGGTGAGGCAGTAGAGCCACATCACCAGGCACAGGCACAAAAAGGCGGCGGGGACCAGGAGCACGTGCTCCTCGTCGGTGGAAAACAGGAACTGCAGGGCGGTGAGCACCTGAAACACGGTGAGCAGGATCAGGGAGCCCCAGGGGGACACGGGCCGCTGGGAGGTTTTCTTCCGGCGGGCGGTCTCCTCATCGGACACCGGGAGGAGCACCGTGTCCACGCCCCCCAGGCTGAGGATGTCCCCCAGGGTCATGGAGGAGCCCGCCGGGTCCACCGGTTTGCCGTTGAGGAGGGTGCCGCTCTTGGAGCCCAGGTCGTGGACCGTCCACCGGTCCTCCCCGGTGCGGATGAGGGCGGCGTGCTCGGAGGCGGGGCTCCGCCCTAAAATGTTCTCCCAGTGGGTCAGGGGCTCGGCGGCCCCGTTGGGCAGGGACAGGTAGGCCCACACCTCCGGCTTGGGGGAGGCCTTCACCAGGGAGCGGATGATCCGCACCAGCATCAAAATGGCCAGAATGGGAAAGAGAAACCGGAGGATCAGGGTGTACCAGGCGTAAAAGTCCGGGTGATCCACCGGAAGCTGCCGCAGGGCGGTCAGCCCCGCTTGCAGGGAGACGGGCAGGGAACTCAAGCAAGCCCCTCCTTTCACATGGGATTGACAACAGACTTAGATACAGCATACTACATCCGCCTCCGGGGCACAAGGGCGGTTTTGCACAAAATGTTCGCCCGGCGCGGCCATACAGAGCGCGGGCGGGGCGCACCGTAAGCCGGGAGGCGGCGCGCCGAGTCGTTGCGCCCTACTGAAGAAGAGTCTCCCGGGCGGGCGGCCACATAGGGCCGCCCCTACGGGGGATTTAGTACCAGTACCGTTGGATCGGAAGAGTCAGGCGCAGCTGCGGAACCGCGTCAGATGCAATTTTTGCAAACTCAGGGCCCAGTGGCCCGGGAGAACACGCGGACCGCCACTCAGATTTTGCGCGCCGGAAACGACGCACTGACTGCCAGGAGGGCGTCCCCCGTAATGGGGGTCCAGGGGGCGGGCGAATATGGGCGCGAAGCGCCCATCTGAGCCCACCCCCTGGTGCCTCTTTGGCTTCTTTCTGGGCATCCAGAAAGAAGCTCGCCGCCCGCAAGGCGGCGAAATCCCTCTGCGAAAACCTCTAGGAACGGCGCGCCGAGTCGTCGCGCCCTACCGAAGAGGAAGTCTCCCGAGCGGGCGGCCACATGGGGCCGCCCCTACAAAAAATCCGAACCAGGGTGGATTTTCGGAAAAGAAAAAACACAGGGGCGGCGGGGGCGAGCCCCCGCCCTACGGGATTTTTCTAACGACGCCCGCTCCTTAAAATGCCCCCTCATCCGTCTGGCCTTGCGGCCAGCCACCTTCCCCCCAGGGGGAAGGCTTAAAAAGAGCGGGCATCAAAATCCCCATGCACAAAAAGGAAAACAGCCCGGCCGCGCAGAGGCAGCCGGGCTGTTGATTCATGAGGCGGGATGGGACTGTACCGGGACACCGGGGTCCAGCTCGGGCATGAGCTCGTCGGAGATCACGTCCAGCATCTCCTCCAGTTTGTCCACATCCTCCTGGGGAAAGCGCTCCTTCACCCGGTCCAGGACCGTGGTGAGATAGCGCTGACTGATGTTGCAGTAGTCAAAGTACTTCTGGGTCACGGACAGGTGGTACTCCCGCTTGTCGTCAGGGGACTGCTCCTTGGTGACGTAGCCCTTCTGGATCAGGCTGTTGATCTTATAGGCGGCGTTGGGGGGCGAGATATTGACAAAGCTGGAAAACTCGTTCACCGTGGGATGGCCCAGGGCGTTGATGATCTCCACACAGAAGGTCTCCACCGTGGTCAGACTGGCCTCCCGGTCCTGGAAACTGGAGAACACAGAGCGGTAGAAGTGGAGCTTGAATTTGGTATACACGCGGTCAAAGGACTCATCCAGCATAGGCATGCCTCCTGCATATGCGCCGGTTTTCGGACCTAGACAGGTTCATGGCAGCACCTCAGGCTTCCGCCTTACTGGATGACGAAGGTCAGCTCACAGCGGGCGGCCACCTTGCCGCCCACCTTGGCCACCGCCTTGCCGTATCCCACCGGG
>CASFKT010000113.1 GCA_949295195.1 uncultured bacterium
GCGGCGGAGAAGTACTTTGGAAAGTCCGTGTCGGAGCTGTCCCTGGCCGAGTGCGCCAGCCTCATCGGCATCACCAACAACCCCTCCCAGTACGGCCCCTACTCCCTGGCCCGGGTGGCCAACAGCGAGGGGGAGATGTGGACCGCGGTGCAGTGGAACAAGTACCGCCAGGAGATAATCCTCCACGAGATGCTGGACCAGGGCTATATCACCCAGGAGGAGCACGACCAGGCGGTGGCCGAGGAGCTTCACTTTGTGGGCGTCAACGCCGGCGAGACCGAAGATGATTCCACGGAGACCGGAGAGATCTACTCCTGGTACGAGGAGGCGGTGATCTCCGATGTGTGGGAGGCCCTGAAGGAGGAGTATGACTACTCGGACCAGGTGGTCAGCTTGATGCTCTCCAAGGGCGGCCTGCGGATCTACACCTGCATTGACCCAGATGTCCAGGCCCAGGCGGAAGCCATTTACGAGGACGAGTCCAATCTGAACTACCACTCCTCCAGCGGCCAGCGGCTCCAGTCCGCCATCACCATCATTGACAACGAGACGGGAGACGTTGCCGCCATCGTGGGCCGCATCGGGGCGAAGGAGCTCAACCGGGGCTTCAACCTGGCTACCAGCGCCCAGCGGCAGCCCGGCTCCTCCATCAAGCCCCTGACCGTGTACGCCCCCGCCGTTGATATGGGGCTGATCAGCCCCATCACGGTGATCTCCGACTACCCCTATCAGGTGCTGGGCGGCAGCGCCTGGCCGGTGAACGTGGACGGGCGCTATCGGGGACAGACAACGGTTTTGGAGGCAGTCAAGCAGTCGTTCAATACCGTGGCGGTGCGGGTGCTGGCCGACCTGGTGACCCCCGCCAAGGGTTTTGAGTACGGGACCCAGCGGTTCCACCTGCCCCTGATCAGCGAGGAGACCATCAACGGACAGACGGTCAGCGACATCGCCATTGCTCCCCTGTCCCTGGGCGGCCTGTCCCTGGGCGTCAGCACCCGGGATATGGCCACCGCCTTTGCCACCTTCCCCAACGACGGCGTGTACCGGGAGGCCCGCACCTTCACCCGGGTGGAGGACGCCGACGGCAATGTGCTTCTGGACAATACCCGGGAGGAGGAGCAGGCCATCAAGAACACCACCGCCTACTATATGAACAATATGCTGACTCAAGTGGTGGTGGGAGAGCACGGCGGCGGCTATGAGGCCCGGATCAGCGGCATGACGGTGGCCGGCAAGACCGGTACCACCGACACCAAGGACAACCGCTGGTTCGTGGGTTATACCCCCTACTATACCGCCGCGGTGTGGGTGGGCTATGAGACGCCCGCCCGGGTCCAGGCCTCCGGCAACCCGGCGGCCCAGATGTTCCAGAAGGTGATGGCCCCCATCCACTCCGGTCTGGAGAACCAGAGTTTCACCCAGCCCAGCGGCCTGACCCAGGTGTCCTATTGCCTGGACTGCGGGGGAGAGGCCACCACCGCCTGCCAGAATGATCCCCGGGGCAGCCGGGTGGCCACCGCATACGTGTTTGCCGAGGACCGTCCCACCACCGTATGTACCTGCCACTCCCTGGAGGAGGGCTCCAACTCCATGGTCCGGGTGTGTGTGGACGACCCGGTTCTGGACGCCAACGGGGAGTTCACCGGCTACTATCACCTGGCCGGCCCCAACTGTCCCGAGGTCAGCATCCGCACCTACAGCTATCTGAACCTGGACCGGGAGAGCGTGGGCGGCGCGGTGGCCGAGGACAGCCAGTATTTCTACTCCGCCTATGTGGCGGCGGCAGGCACCGAGCAGTGCACCGTCCACGGCGAGGGCGGCCAGATCATCGACCCCGACGACCCCAATGGGGTGGAGGACCCCAACGGCGACCCCGGCGGTTTCGGGGATGAGCCGGGGACCGGCGATTCCGGCGGAGATTCCTCCGGCAGTTCCAGCCAGCCGGGCACGGACGATCCCGGGACGCCCGGGTCCAGCTCCTCCAACACCACGGACCCGATGGGGAACGACAGTGAGGGCGGTGTGGCCATCAATCCGGAGACCGGCCGGCCCTATGGCTATTAAAGTCCTGTGATTCAGACGCGGGCGGAAGGAGCTGCGGCTCCCTCCGCCCGCGCTTCTGCGGGTGCAGGGCAGAAACTGGTGAAATACGACAAAAACTCCCTCCGATTTTTTTGGAAAATCTACGGTCCGTTCGCGGTTTTTCATTGCATCCCCCCGGGGGGTGTGCTAAAATAGACCACAGTGCAACTACAAATGCCCGCGATACGCGGACAGAGGTCGGCACAGGATGGAGGGACACCCATGAGTCAGTCGGCGGGATATTTCATTGTGGAGGCATCCGCCATGCCGGAGATCTTCCGGAAGGTGGCTGAGGCCAAGCGTCTGCTGGAGACCGGCGAGGAGACCACAGTGAACGGCGCGGCCCGGGCGGTAGGGATCAGCCGCAGCGCCTTTTATAAGTATAAGGATGCGGTGCGCCCCTTCAACGACATGCTCCATGGGCGGATCGTCACCTTTCAGACCATGCTGCGGGATGAGCCGGGGATTCTCTCCGGTCTGCTCAACGTCTTTGCCGGGACCGGGGTCAATATTCTGACCATCAACCAGAATATCCCCACCAACGGCTGCGCGGTGGTCACCATCACGGCGGAGACCTCCGCCCTGCGCCGCACCCTGGAGGAGATGCTGGAGGCGGCCGCCTCCAGCCCCGGCGTGCTCCGGTGCGAGATTTTGGCGGGATAACGGAAAGCGGATACATTGAGGTGATTTGGAATGGTAAACGTAGCGATTTTAGGCTTTGGCACCGTGGGCTCCGGCGTGGCGGACGTGCTCACCCGGAACAGCGCGGTCATTGACCAGCGGGTGGACGGCCTGGTCCGCCTGAAATATATCCTGGATGTGCGGGATTTCCCGGACAGCCCCTACAAGGACCTGTTTGTCAAGGACTTCTCCGTCATCGAGAACGACCCCGAGGTGGACGTGGTGGTGGAGACCATCGGCGGGGCCAAGGTGGCCCTGGACTTCACCCAGCGGGCCCTGAAGGCGGGCAAGAGCGTGGTGTCCTCCAACAAGGAGCTGGTGGCCACCCACGGCTATGACCTGCTCCAGCTGGCCAAGGAGCACGGGGTCAGCTATCTGTTTGAGGCCAGCGTGGGCGGGGGCATCCCCATCCTGCGCCCCCTCACCGCCTGTCTGGCCGCCAACGAGCTGGACCAGATCACCGGCATTTTGAACGGCACCACCAACTACATCCTCACCCGGATGATCAAGGCGGGCCTGTCCTTCGGCCAGGCCCTGAAGGAGGCCCAGGCCAACGGCTACGCCGAGCAGGACCCCACCGCCGACGTGGACGGCCACGACGCCTGCCGGAAGATCTGCATTCTGGCCGCCCTGGCCTTCGGACAGCATGTGTACCCCGACCAGGTGCCCACCCAGGGCATCCGGGGAGTGACCCTGGCCGACGTGGCCTACGCCGACTCCTGCGGCTATAAGATCAAGCTGTTGGGCCGCGCCATCCGGGAGCCGGAGGGCAAGGTGTGCGCCTTTGTGGCTCCCCACCTGGTCTCCTGTGAGAACCCCCTGGCCGGAGTGGAGGATGTGTTCAACGCCATCGCCGTCACCGGAAACGCGGTGGGCGACGTGATGTTCTACGGCCGGGGCGCGGGCAAGCTGCCCACCGCCTCAGCCGTGGTGGCCGACGTCATCGACATCGCCAAGGACACCAAGCGTGACCACCACAACCAGTGGGGACCCGGCGCCCCCGATCTGGTGGTGTCCCCCGACGGCCTCACCTCCCGGTGGTATGTCCGGGCCCAGACCACCATGGATCAGGCCCGGCTGGCCTGCGGGGAGATTCAGCCCCTGGCCCGCGCCGGCGCTCCCGCCGGAGAGGCCGCCTTCCTCACCGCCCCCATGACGGAGCCCCAGCTGATGGACCGCCTGGCGGGCATGGAGGTGGGCTCCCGGTTCCGGGTGCTGTAAGCCGCGGGGCGGCTATTTGCCCGGGGGCCCCGGTCTGCATAGGATAGAGAGCAGACCTGCGTTTTGACAAACCGTTGGAGGGAAACAATATATGGCATTGATTGTACAGAAATTCGGCGGCAGCTCTGTCGCCAACGCGGACCGCGTGCGCAACGTGGCCCGGATCATCACCGAGACCTATAAGAAGGGCAACAGCGTGGTGGTGGTGCTCTCCGCCCAGGGGGACACCACCGACGACCTGATCGCCAAGGCCCAGGAGCTCAATCCCAACGCTTCCAAGCGGGAGATGGATATGCTTCTGTCCACCGGCGAGCAGATCTCCATCGCCCTGTGCGCCATGACCATTGAGGGAATGGGCTATCAGGTGGTCTCCCTCACCGGCTGGCAGGCGGGCATGAATACCGATTCCGCCTACAGCAACGCCCGCATCAAGCGCATCCAGACCGAGCGCATCCAGACCGAGCTGGACAAGAACAAGATCGTGCTGGTGGCCGGCTTCCAGGGCATCAACAAGTACGGGGACATCACCACCCTGGGCCGGGGCGGCTCGGACACCTCGGCGGTGGCCCTGGCGGCGGCCCTCCATGCCGATCTGTGCCAGATCTACACCGACGTGGACGGCGTGTACACCGCCGATCCCCGCTCTGTGAAGGGGGCGCGCAAGCTGGAGGAGATCACCTTCGACGAGATGCTGGAACTGGCCAGCCTGGGCGCCCAGGTGCTCCACAACCGCTCGGTGGAGATGGCCAAGCGCTACAATGTCAATCTGGAGGTCCTCTCCAGCTTCACGGGAAATCCCGGTACAAAAGTCAAGGAGGTTGTCAAGACCATGGAAAAGACCCATGTAAGCGGTGTGGCGAAGGATAAGAACGTGGCCCGGCTGGCCCTCATCGGCCTGGCTGACGAGCCCGGCACTGCCTTTAAAATTTTCTCCCTGCTGGCCAAGAAGAAGATCAACGTGGACATCATCCTGCAGTCCATCGGCCGGGAGGAGACCAAGGACATCAGCTTCACCGTGGCCCGCGGCGACGCGGAGGAGGCCAAGAAGATTCTGGAGGAGAACCAGGAGTACATCGGCTTCAAGGCCATTGAGATGAACACCCAGGTGGCCAAGGTGTCCATCGTGGGGGCCGGCATGGTGAACAACTTCGGCGTGGCCAGCCGCATGTTTGAGGCCCTGTCCAGCGCCGGCATCAACATCAATATGATCTCTACCAGCGAAATCAAGGTTTCCGTCCTGGTGGATGAGCGGGACGCCGACCGGGCGGTTCAGGCGGTCCACGATAAATTCTTCTCTGAGTTTGGCGGAAACAACTGAGGCGGAGAAGAAACTTTTGTGTAAAATGGGGAAAAGCCGGGAGAAATCTCCCGGCTTTTCCCGCCATCCTGCTTTTTTCCTTTTTTTGTGTTGCAAAAATTTCTGAGTTCTGGTACAATAATAAACCGACTGGATCGTAGACAGGCGCAGTATGCCTGAAAGAATGAGAAGCGGGGCCGTGTCCCCGGATCAATAAGAGGAGAATCAAGGCACATGGATTATAATGAGAGAGAGGCGCGTCGGCGCCAGGAGGATCGGGA
>CASFKT010000114.1 GCA_949295195.1 uncultured bacterium
CGTGTCCCCCTCCCGGTTGAGCTTCTTGAGGAAACCCAGCACCTCCCGGCCGGTGCGGGAGTCCAGGGCGCCGGTGGGCTCGTCGGCCAGGATCACCGACGGTTCCCCCGCCAGAGCCCGGGCGATGGACACCCGCTGCTGCTGGCCGCCGGAGAGCTGGGAGGGCAGGTTCTTTTGCTTGCCCGCCAGCCCCACCCGCTCCAGGGCCCGGACCGCCCGCTCCTTCCGCTCCGCCGCGGGCACCCCGGCGTACAGCAGGGGGAGCTCCACATTCTCCAGCACGGTGAGCTTGGGAATCAGGTTGTACTGCTGGAAGATGAACCCCAGCATTTTGTTGCGGATCTCCGCCTGCTGGTCGTCGTCCATGGTGGACACGTCCACGCCCCCCAGGTGGTAGGTGCCCGAGGTGGGCACATCCAGACAGCCGATGATGTTCATAGCGGTGGACTTGCCCGACCCGGAGGAGCCCACGATGGCCACGAACTCCCCCTGGTCGATGGCGAGGTTCACCCCGTCCAGGGCGTGGACCGCCTCGTCCCCCATGGGGTAGATCTTGTACACGTTCCGTAATTCAATCAGATGGGCCATACCCTCACCCCGCTGCCGTGACCGCGGCGGAGCCGGCGGAGGCCGTGCCGCCCTGGGACTGGATGGGCAGGAGGACGGTCTCCCCCTCCTCCAGGCCGGAGGCGATTTCAACAAAATCCTGGTTTCCCCGGCCCAGGGTCACCGGGCGGCTCTCAATTTTGGAGGGGTCGGCGATGGTCACGCCGTCCTCGGCAAAGGCCCCCTCCCCGGCCACCAGGACAGTGCCGTCGCTGTTCACCGCGGCAGCTGGCACGCACAGCACGTTCTCCGAGCGCTCCACGATGATGTCAGCGGACACGTTCATGCCGGGGTTCAGGTCCCCGTACTCCGACAGGAGGATGGTCACCGGATAGGTGGTGAAGCCGTCGGTGGTGGTGCCGTTGACGCTCACCTTCTCCACCACGCCGGTGAAGGTCTGGCCGGGCAGGGCCTCGGCGGTGATCTCCACCGTCTGCCCCGGCTGGATCTGGCCGATGTCCAGCTCACTCACGTCCATCTGCAGCTCCAGCTGGCTCAGGTCGTAGATCACCGCCATAGCCCCTGAGTCGCCCCCGTTGAGCTGGTCCCCGGCCTTCAGGTTCTTCTCAATGACAGTGCCCGAGATGGGGGAGGTGATGGTGTAGCTGTCCAGGGCCTCCTGGGCGCTCTGGAGAGAGAGCTGGGCGTTCTGGACCGCCAAGGCGGCGTCGGCCAGGGAGTTCTCCGCGGACTCGCCCCCGATGGTGGCCAGCACCGCCCCGGCGGACACCCGGCTGCCCACAGACACGTTCAGGTTGGTGATCTCCCCGCTGGCGGCGGCGGTGATAGTCTGCCGCAGCTGGGGGGAAAGAGTGCCCCCGGCAGCGCAGGCGTATGTACCCACCCTGGCGGTGGCGCTGGTTGTTTCGGTGAGGGCTCCGGGGTTGGTGAGGCGGATCTTCACCTGCCGCACCAGGGCACCCCCGTTCCCCACCTGGTCGGCGGAGGCCACCGACTCCACCGTGCCGGGCAGGGTCTCCAGGGTGCCGGACAGGGTAACCTGGGCGGCCTGCCCCACGGAGATGTTGGCCGCGTCGGCAGACTGGAAGGGCACGATGAGGGTCATGGAGGCGGTGTCGGTGATGTCGGCGATGGCCGTCCCGGCGGAGACCAGGTCCCCCTCCTGGACGTGGAGAGTCTGGACCACCCCGCCGCCGATGGCCTTCACCTGAAGGCTGCTGGCCAGGGTGTCGTAGTTCATCTGGGCCTGCTGAACCGACAGCTGGGCCTGCTGGAGGGCGGTCTGGGCGCTGCCCGGGTCGATGCGGTAGAGGAGCTGGTCCTGCTCCACCTGATCCCCGTCCTCAAAGGGGGACTCCAGAATCTCTCCGGTCACCAGGGCGGACACCTGGTAGGACTCGATGGGAGTGACCGTGCCCGAGCCGGATACGGACACCGTCAGATCCTGGCGCTGGACCTGGGCGGTCTGATAGGCCCCCGAGACGGCGGCCGTGCCACCCAGCATGGGCCGGACCACGATCCAGAACAGCAAAGCCAGCACGGCCGCAATCACAAGGACGCGCTTGATCCATTTGCGCCGTTTCTTGGGACCCGTCCACAGTGGTGCGGGCTCCGTCTCCGGGCCCGCCGTGGTGAGATTGCTCTCCGGGACAGTTTGTGTGGTTTCCATGGCATTGACTCCTTTATGTACCGAGTTGAAACGATTCTCCCGCCCCTCCCCCAGCGGGCGGACCGCTGGACAGAGGTTCCTGGGCTTTTGTCCCATCTTACTGCCGGACCATTAGCTTTCCCAAAAGAAAGGCTTAAAAATCCATTAAATTTTTCTTTGGAAAATCACCATACACCTTCCGCCAGGGGAAAGGTCAAGGGAATTCCGGCGAATGGGCCGGCTGTATTCCACAAAAAACAAGCCGCCCACAGAATCAGGAGATTTCTGATTCTATAGGCGGCTTGTCCCATGTCCGGCGCCTGGGCAGACGCTCCAAGGTCCGTCTCCCGAGGGAGACGGACCTCAGCGGTCGCTGGCAAACCAATATTCCCCCTGGAAAATCAGATCGTCCAGGTCCAGGGGCGCGGGGCTGGGCTGCTGTGAGCCGGTACCATAAACAACAGTGGTTTCCTCCATGGAATTCATCCCTCCGTATGTTAAAGATTCATCCGCCGGCACAAGGCCGGCATACAGACTACTATATGCCGGACGGGCCGCGTTATGTGCCGGTTTTTGTACACCGAAGGAGAAAATTTTTGGCTTCCATTTTTAGGTCCGCTCTTTCGCAGAGGAAAACGAAGGCTCCCGTCTTGCGGACGGGAGCCTTTGCAAATCAAGAGGCGCTGCTGGAACTGGCATCTGAGGTGGTCTCCGCCTCGTCCTCCTCCGCCGCGGTGAGCTCCTGGGCGGAGAGGGAGACGAGGGTGTCCACCGAGTCGGCGGACAGCAGGTACACCGCCTGGTCGTCCGAGAGCTGAGCGTAGTAGGAATCCCCGGTGCCGTCCAGGGCTCCGATGGTGAGGGTGAGGGTCTCGCCCTCGCCGTAGGTGACGGTGAGCACACCCACAGGGGTATCCAGGCCGCACTCGGCCAGGGTGTCCGCCTCCCCCTTGTAGTCATAGCAGGCGTCGAAGGCCAGGGAGGAGATCTGGGCCATCAGACTGGTGAAGGCGCTGTTGTCCGACGGGATGGCCGTCCCGTTCACGTCCCAGGCGGGCTCCGTCTCCTCAACGCTCTCCGAGGAGGAGCTGGCGTCGGCGGAGCTGTCCCCGCTCTCTGTGCCGGCCGTCTCTGCCTCTGTCTTGGTCAGGGTGAGGGTGGTCCCGCCGCTCTCCCAGGTGAGGGAGGAGATGGTGTCCGTCCCCAGGTCCGGGAAACCGGGAATGGCGGCCAGGTCCAGCAGCTCCAGGGACTCCAGGTTCTCCGGCAGGTCGGTGGAGACGGTGTACACCGTATCCGAGTCCGTCCGCTTGGCGTAGCAGTAGCTGTCGGACACATCCCCCAGCAGAAGGGTGACGGCGGTCCCGTCTCCGGCGGTCACCGACGCCTGGAGGGTGGGCTCATCCAGGCCGTAGGCGGACAGGTCCTCCGGGTCGTCGATGACCCGGATGGCGGCCAGGGAGCCTACCTGCTCCGCCAGGTCCTCCACCGCCTCCTGGTCGGCGGGGAAGGAGGCGTCCCCGTCGTACTGCCAGGCGTCCTCCGCCTTGGTGAAGGAGAGCTCCCCCTGGGCGTTGGTGAAGGAGAGAGCGGTGAAGTCAGACAGCTGGGTCACATAGACGGTGTCGTCCACCTGGGCCTGCTGGTCGTTCCACACCCGCAGGGCGGCGTAGGCCCCGCCGCATACCACCAGGGCGGCGGCCAGCGCCGCAAGGGTTTTGGTCTGTTTGGTCATAGCTTTCTCCTCTTGAGCCAGAACAGGAAGCCGCACAGCAGAATGCCGATGGGCAGAACAATGATATAGGCGGTGCTCCACAGTCCGGGATTCTGAATGGTGTTATAGGTGACGGCCAGGCTCTTGGACGGGATAGACAGGTTGCTCACATCGTCAAAGCCGGCGGTCAGCGCATTGACAAACAGGGTCTGGTTGGCCAGACTGGGGTTCTGGGACAGGAGGGTCCCATCCAGGAAAGAGGTGGAGCCGATGACGGTCATCCGCCCCCCGTCGTCCCCCTCGGACACCGCCCCCAGCAGGTAGGTGCCGGAGGTCTGGGTTCCGTCCGCCGTCACGGCCAGAGCGTCGCTGGTGGTGGACAGGAACTCGGTGATGGTCCAGGCGGCCTCCTCCGTGTCCTCCAGGGACAGGAACCCCCGGGTATTTTCCAGATAGGTGAGGGCGTCGCTGTCCACCCCGGAGGCCACGCTGCTACCGGTGTTCAGCACCCCGCGGATCACAAAGGGAGATCCAAACTGTACATAGTAGTTGGACAGGTCGGCGATATAGCCGTCCACCAGGTCGAAGCCCCGGCTCTCCAGCAGGGCCTCCCAGTTGGGCAGGGAATCCAGGGTATCTCCCGCCAGGAAGATCATCTGTCCGCCCCCGGCCAGGTAGTCCTGGAGAATGGTCAGCTCGTCGGCGGACAGGTCGGTGGCCGGACCGTTGACAATGAGCAGGTCGCAGTCCTCGGGAACCGAGCCGTTGAAGAGCGGGCTGACGCTGTCCAGATTCAGGTTGGCCTTGTCGATGGCGTCGGTGATCACCGAGGACAGGTCCTCCTCCCCGTGGCCGGTGACGGTGTACACGGTGCGGTCGGCGTCGCTGGTCACATAGTTGACGGCGGAGGTGAGCTGCCCCTCGGCGTCGAAGGCGTCCTCGGTCATGGAGAAATAGCTGGTGTAGGAGTAGGTGATGATGTCGCTGTAGGAGATGGTCTCCGACTTGCCGGTGGCCTCGCACCGGACGATCAGGCTGTCCGACTGGGCGTCATACTGGCTGGCCTGGTCCGGGTGGGCCACCGGGTCCACATAGGTAAGGCTCAGGTGGTCGGACAGGGCGGTATACCGGTCCAGAAACTTTAAGATACGCTCGTCGGTGGCGTCCTCCTCCGCCAGCACCACGATCTCCACATCCTGTTCCAGGGAGGCCAGGAAGTCCCGGGAGGTGTCGGTGATCTCATAGAGGCTGTTGTCCGTCAGGTCGAACTCGGTCACGTTGGAGGGCAGCTGCCCCATCACCAGATTGACAAGGACCACCAGAGCCACTACGGCGGCGGTGACGGCGGCCAGATATCCCCCCTGGCGCAGGGCTTTGGAATTGACAGCAGGTTTTTTCATGGCTGTACACCCCCTCAAGCCCAGCGGCGCTTCTGGAGCGTCTGGACGGTCAGAAACAGGAACAGGAACGTGAGGGACAGGTAGAGCACCAGCCCGCTCAGATCAAACATGCTGTACTGCACAAAGTTGTAGAACACCTGGGTGAAGGAGAAGGCGGACAGCAGGGAACTGAGGGCGGAGGGCAGGAAGCTCACCAGGTCGTCCCAGAGAAAGAGCACCAGCAGCACGGC
>CASFKT010000115.1 GCA_949295195.1 uncultured bacterium
CGCAGGCCGTCGATGTGGTACTGCTCCAGCCAGTACAGCGCGCTGGAGATCAGGAAGCTCTGGACCTCCTTCATGCCGAAGTTGAACACCATGGTGCCCCACTCCTTGTGCTCGCCGCGGCGGGGGTTGGGGTCCTCATAGCAGGGCTCGCCGTCGAACATGTACAGGCCGAACTGGTCCTTGGGGAAGTGGGCCGGCACCCAGTCCATGATGACGCCGATGCCGGCGTTGTGCATCTTGTCCACAAAGGCCATCAGGTCCTTGGGGGTGCCGTAGCGGCTGGTGGGCGCGAAGTAGCCCGAGACCTGGTAGCCCCAGCTGCCGTCATAGGGGTACTCCATGATGGGCAGCAGCTCGACATGGGTGTAGCCCATCTCGACAAGGTAGGGCACCAGCAGGTCGGCCAGCTCGGAATAGTTGTAGGGGATGAAGGTGCCGTCCTCCTTCTCCTTCATCTTCCAGCTGCCGGCGTGCATCTCGTAGATGTTCATGGGGCTGTTGACAAAGTCCTTGGCCTTCTGGGCGTCCAGCCAGGCGCTGTCGGTCCAGCCGAAGCCGGACAGATCATAGACTTTGCTGCCGTTGGACGGCCGCGTCTCCGCGTGCAGGGCGTAGGGGTCGGCCTTGAACACAAGCTCCCCCGCGCGGGTGGTGACGCAGTATTTGTAGACGTCGTATTCCTTCATGCCGGGGATGAACAGCTCCCAGATCGAAGCGCCGTCCGTCTTTTTCATGGGGTGGCTGCCCGGCTTCCAGCTGTTGAAGTCGCCCACCACGCTGACCGCCGTGGCGTGGGGCGCCCACAGGCGGAACATGACGCCCTTCTCGCCCCCCTGTTCGTCCAGGTGGGACCCGAAGAAGCGCTGGGCCTCAAAGTTGTTGCCCTGCTTATACAGGTAGACGGGCAGGTCGTCCGGGTTGGGCTTTTTCTCCTCCACCGGCGCCGCTGCGGCCGGCTGCTGCACCGCCTTTTCTTCCGTTGTCTGTTTCAATTCATCGGTCTGATTCATATGTGCTGCTCCTCCCTGGCGCAGACTGACGCCAGCCCGCATATTGTGCAAAACACCCGCGGGCGCAGCGCAGTGCAGGCCCCCGGTTGTCTCTACATTACTATATTAAATAATTCGGGGGGATTTTTCAAGGGCTTTTCCATAAAAACTGCCATAATCTTTTCGTTCAAAAATTTGGAAATAGGCATTTCGTACAAGTTTTGACGTTTTTTCTATGCAAACCTGACAGAGCAGCCCCCAAAACACAAAAAGCCCCCGCCCTCCTGCACGCTGACAGGAAAGCGGGGGCAAGGTTCGCGCCGGCTCAGCCGACGACATAGACGTTGACGTTGATGGCGCCGTTGGCCACAGACTCGGCGTAGGTCTCATAGAACAGGTCCACCAGAACGTGGCCGTCCTGGAGGGCGATGCCGGTGTCGGTGGCGACGGCGTAGCCGTAGACGAAGCGGCCGTCGGTCGAGGTGATATACAGCAGGGTGCCGTAGGGGATGACGTCAGGGTCCACGGCGACGGTGCCGTACCCCAGCCCCAGGCCCGAAGCGCCCCGGCCGCCGCGGGAGTAGTACCCGGTGGCCTTGCCGGTCAGCACCTGGCTGTAGCTGGAGGGCGGGTTGGTGGTGCCGTCCGGCCCGGTCAGGGAGGAGACGGGCGCGCCCGCGCCGTAGGTCTTGATCAGGGCGTCCTGCGGCTCGACGGTGGTGGTGACGTCGGTGACGATGCTGTTCTCCAGCTCGCCGTCCACCCAGCGGTGGCGGGTGGTGACGGCGCACTGGCCGTCCACGCCGGCCCGCACGGTGGTCACCCGGTCGGTGTCGCGGAAGTAGAGGCTGGTGTAGACGTACTCGGTCTCGTGGGGGATGGTCTGGTACTCCACCGTTTCCTCATAACGGACGCGGTGCACCTCGATGGTGCTGCCGATGCCCACCAGGGCGTCGGCGGCCGGCACGGTGTAGTCGTCGGGGCCGAGGGTGACGCCGGCCTTTTCCAGGGCCTGGGCCACCGTGCCGTAGACCATCTTGACGGGGATCTCCTGGCCGTCGGCCTCGACATGGACGGTGAAGGCCCGCTCGATGTTCAGGGTGGCCAGGCTGTCCCCAAAGGCGGTGTAATAGACGCGGTCGCCCTCCTCGGCTTCGATGCCGGACAGGCTCATCAGGCGGGTGGGGTCGCTCTCGCTGGTCAACAGCAGCTGGCTGGCCCCGTTGGAATCGGTCACATAGGTCACGCGGATGCTGACCGTGGTCAGCGCCAGCGTCAGGGCAAGGCTGAGGCCCATCAGGCACAGCGCCAGGGCGCGGTGGCGGCGGGGCTGCCTCTGTTCTCGGATAGATTCGGAAGTGATATGAAACAACTCCTCTCTTTTTACAGTTTGGCTTTGTTTGCGGGCGGCTTCCTCTCCGCCCGCAGGGGCGGCATGTCGGCCCGGCCGCCTGCGGGGCGCCGCCCCCTGTCGGGAGAACGGCGTTTCACTTCATGGTTTGTCTGTTTTAATCGCTGCATCGTGCGTTGGGCTGCGCTCTGCAACTGCCCTATCTTAGCAGAGAAGCGGCGATTTGTCAAATGGCGGCCCGGCAATTTGTTATATTTTTGGCATAGTTTTTCGTGCAATTTATACAAAGTTTTCTGTCCACTTTTGTTGTTTCCGTCCCCTTCCTCTGATTTTCGCTCGCTTCCCCCCGGCGAGACTGTAACAGAAATTTAACATTTATTTTTCAAACGGGATGCAATTTTTCCCTGCCAGAGATTGCCAGAGGCGGTTTTCTGCGCATTTTTTCGCAAAAAATCGCGCGTGAAAGGACACACTGTGCCCGCCCCGCCCCCGGTGCTATCATGGGCAAAAAGCGGGGCCGCAGCCCCTTGCACGGCCCCCTGCAAGGAAAGGAGAACCCATGATGCACATCGAGATCGCGGCCCGCCAGCTCGCGGGCTGCACCGACTTTGTCCCGCAGCCGGCCCGGCTGCACCTGGGCAGCCAGAACGCCCAGGGGGTGGACACCCTCGCCTTCGCCCTGCCGGCGGCGTGGGCCGGCATGAGCGTCACCCTGCACATCCAGCAGGCGGACGGCGTCCTGCCCACGCCTCTGCTGCTGGACAGCCAGGGTCGGGTGGCGGTGGACCGCCGCCTGACCGCCGCCACCGCCGGCCGCTGGATGCTGACCGCCACCGACGGGGACGGCTACACCGCCTACACCCAGCCGGGCAGCTATGACACCTGCGAGATCCTGCCCACCGACGGGGACGCCGACCGCATCGGAGTCATCGACGACACCGGCCGTTTCCTCCACCCCAACGACATCCTGGTTCTCCTCTACTACTACCTGGTAAAATACAAGGGCTGGTCCGGCCCGGTGGTGCGCAACATCTCCACCACCCACATGCTGGACCGGGTGGCGGAGAGCTTCGGCCAGACCTGCTACGAGGTGCCCGTGGGCTTCAAGTACATCTCCAAGAAGATGTCGGAGACCGGGGCCATCATCGGCGGGGAATCCTCCGGCGGCCTCACCATCCAGGGACACATCCACGGAAAGGACGGCGTCTACGCCGCCTGCCTGCTGGTGGAGATGATCGCCGTCACCGGCAAAAAGCTGTCGGAGATCTACCGCTCTATCCGGGAGATCTACGGCTCCCTCTACATGGAGGAGCGCTCCTACACCTTCACACCGGAAAAGAAGGAGGAGCTGAACACTCTCCTCATGGAGGAGAGGAAGGTTCCCTCCCTCCCCTTCCCCGTCTCCAGGATCTCCTACGAAGACGGCTGCAAGGTGTACCTGGAAAACGGAGGCTGGATCAGCGCCCGCTTCTCCGGCACAGAACCCCTGCTGCGTATCTTCTGCGAGATGGAGGACAGGGAGGACGCCGTCCGCCTCTGCCGAATCTTTGAGGATTTCCTCGGCCTCAAATCCCCGGAACATTTCTGAGCGCAGATCGCTGCGCACAGACCGCTGAACACCAGACCGCTGCGCACGACCGCAAAATCCGCCCGAGGCCAGACCGCTTCGGGCGGATGTCTGATTCTGAAACCGGCACACGCTACAGCTGAGGGGACAGCAGCCGGCGGCACTGCTCCTTCACCCGCACCAGGGCGCTCCTTCTGCGGTAGTCCTCCAGGGTGATCTCCCGGCACATCTTCAAATCCTCCGCAAAGGCCTCCTCCAGCTCCTGGGTGACCTCCTCGTCGTAGATCACCGCATTCACCTCAAAATTCAGCTCAAAGCTCCGGATGTCCATGTTGGCAGTGCCATAGCTGCACACGCGGCCGTCCGTCATCACCCCTTTGGCGTGGAGAAACCCGTTCTCATAGGTGTAGCAGTGCGCCCCCGCCGCCAGCAGATCCCCCACGTAGGAGTAGGTGGCCCAGTACACGAAGGGGTGGTCCGGCTTGCAGGGAATCATCAGCCGCACGTCCACCCCGGACTTGGCCGCTGTCTCCAGGGCGGAGAGCACCGCGTCGTCCGGCACAAAATACGGCGTCTGGATGTAGATATGATCCCTGGCCTTGTAAAACAGCTCCAGATAGTTGTTGCGGATCTGCCGGTCCCTGGCGTCCGGGCCGCTGGAGATAATCTGGATCCCCAGAGGGAAATTCGTGCCGTCCAGCAGCCTGCGCCTCTCCTCATCCACACACTCCGGCGTCTCAAAATACTCCGCCCGCTGAAACAGATTCTCCTTGCAGGCATAATTCCAGTCCTGGGCAAACCGCACCTGCAGGCTTATGACCGCATCTCCATATATCTTCAGGTGGGTATCCCGCCAGTAGCCGAACTTGGGATCCTTTCCCACGTATTCCCGTCCGATGTTGAAGCCCCCCACATACCCCACTCTCCCGTCGATCACCACGATCTTCCGGTGGTTCCGGTAGTTGACGCGGAAATTGATCCTGCCCAGGGTGGCCGGGAAAAACACCCCCACCTTCACGCCGGCGGCTCTCAGCGCCTCCCAGCGGCTCTCCGGCATAAACCGGCCCCCCATGCCGTCGTAGAGAATCCTCACCTCCACGCCCTCCCTCACCTTCTCCGTGAGAATGGGAACCAGGGAGTCAAACACCTCGTCATTCTTGATGATATAATACTGGATGTGGATATACCTCTTCGCCCGCCTCATCTCCCGGCGCAGATCCTCAAACTTCTCCTCCCCGTCGGTGAAGACCGTGATGTGGTTGTTCAAGGTCAGCACTGCCCCGGAGGTCTCCAGATTGTAGATCACCAGGTCCCGGTAATCCCTCTCCATGGGGCCTTCCAGCATCTTCTCATGGCGCCGGAAATAGTCCTCCTGGCTCTCGGCGGACGCGTTCAGCTTATCCTCCACCTCCTTCACCCGGAACATCCGGCTCTTGTGCAGGTCCTGGCACAAAAGCAGGTAGAACAGGAAGCCGAAGATGGGCACAAAGTACAGGGCCAGGAGCCAGGTCCACACCGCCTTGGGATCCCGGCGCTGAAAAAAGACAATGACCACCGACAAGATCAGATTGATCAGTATTAAGTTGGACATCAGCCAGTCCCACAGCTCTCCCAGCTCCCATAGGTGAATCTCCTTCGAAAAAGCGGAGACGCTCTCCCTCGCATCTCCGCCGCAGCTGAAGAATCCTGCCTCCAGGATCCCTCTCTATACTTTAAATCGATACCCCACGCCCCAGATGGTCTCGATGTACTGAGGCTTGGCCGTGTTGAACTCGATCTTCTCCCGGATTTTCTTGATATGTACCGTCACCGTGGCGATATCTCCCACCGACTCCATATCCCAGATCCGGCTGAACAGCTCCTCCTTGGTGAACACGTGGTTGGGATTCTGGGCTAAAAACGCCAGGAGGTCAAACTCCTTGGTGGTAAAATTCTTCTCCTCCCCGTTGACCCAAACCCGCCTGGCAGTCTTATCAATCTTCAGCCCCCGGATCTCAATCACATCGTTGGCCGGCATCCCGCTGCCGATGAGCCTCTCGTACCTGGCCAGGTGAGCCTTCACCCTGGCCACCATCTCGCTGGGGCTGAAGGGTTTGGTCATATAGTCGTCCGCCCCGAGGCCCAGGCCGCGGATCTTGTCGATGTCCTCCTTCTTGGCGGACACCATGATGATGGGGGTGTTCTTCACCTCCCGCACCCTGCGGCAGATGTCGAACCCGTCCGTGCCTGGGAGCATCAGA
>CASFKT010000116.1 GCA_949295195.1 uncultured bacterium
AACTGCGAACTCTATTAACATCAGGCAGGGCGCACAATGCGAGGCTTTTGTTGAGCGGCCATTCTGCATTCTGCATTCTGCATTCTGAATTCTTAGGAGGTAATGCGTTATGGCTAAGATTATTTGCTACGGCGAGGAGGCCCGCAAGGCTCTGGAAAAGGGCGTGGACCAGCTGGCCGACACCGTTAAGATCACTCTGGGCCCCAAGGGCCGCAACGTGGTGCTGGACAAGAAGTTCGGCGCTCCTCTCATCACCAACGACGGCGTGACCATCGCCAAGGAGATCGAGCTGGAGGACCCCTTTGAGAACATGGGCGCCCAGCTGGTGAAGGAGGTCTCCACCAAGACCAACGACGTGGCCGGCGACGGCACCACTTCCGCCACCCTGCTGGCCCAGGCCATCGTGAAGGAGGGCCTGAAGAACCTGGCCGCCGGCGCCAACCCCATGGTCATGAAGAAGGGCATCGCCAAGGCCACCGCCGCCGCCATCGAGGCCATGAAGGCCAACAGCCAGAAGGTGAACGGCTCCGCCGACATCGCCCGCGTGGGCGCTGTCTCCTCCGGCGACGAGACCATCGGCCAGCTGATTTCCGAGGCCATGGAGAAGGTGGGCCACGACGGCGTCATCACCATCGAGGAGTCCAAGACCGCCGAGACCTACTCCGAGGTGGTCGAGGGCATGCAGTTCGACCGGGGCTACATCACCCCCTATATGGTCACCGACACTGAGAAGATGGAGGCCAATCTGGACGACGCCCTCATCCTCATCACCGATAAGAAGATCTCCAACATCCAGGAGCTGCTGCCCCTGCTGGAGCAGGTGGTTCAGGCCGGCAAGAAGCTGCTGATCATCGCCGAGGACGTGGAGGGCGACGCCCTGTCCACCCTGATCGTCAACCGTCTGCGCGGCACCCTGAACGTGGTGTGCGTCAAGGCCCCCGGCTTCGGCGACCGCCGCAAGGAGATGCTGCAGGATATCGCCATCCTCACCGGCGGCCAGGTCATCTCCGCCGATGTGGGCCTGGAGCTGAAGGAGGCCACTCTGGCTCAGCTGGGTCAGGCCCGTCAGGTGAAGGTCACCAAGGAGAACACCACCATCGTCAACGGCGCCGGCAGCTCCGAGGACATCAAGGCCCGCGTGGCTCAGATCAAGAGCCAGATCGAGGTCACCACTTCAGACTACGACCGTGAGAAGCTCCAGGAGCGTCTGGCCAAGCTGGCCGGCGGCGTGGCCGTCATCAAGGTTGGCGCTGCCACCGAGGTGGAGATGAAGGAGAAGAAGCTGCGCATCGAGGACGCTCTGAACGCCACCCGCGCCGCTGTGGAAGAGGGCATTGTGGCCGGCGGCGGCACCGCCTATCTGAACGCCATCCCCGCTGTGGAGAAGCTGATGGCCGAGGCCGAGGGCGACGAGAAGACCGGCATGCAGATCATCGCCCGGGCTCTGACCGCCCCCGTGAAGCAGATCGCCGCCAACGCCGGCATCGACGGCTCCGTGGTTCTGGAGAAGATCAAGGAGTCCGGCAAGACCGGCTACGGCTTCGACGCCTACAACGAGGTCTACTGCGACATGATTCCCTCCGGCATCGTGGACCCCACCAAGGTGACCCGCTCCGCGCTGGAGAACGCCGCCTCCATCGCCAGCACCCTGCTGACCACCGAGGCCCTGGTCGCCGACAAGCCCCAGCCCCCCGCCCCCGCGGCTCCCGCCAACCCCGACATGGGCGGCATGTACTAAGCAATAAGCTTTCAAAGCCCCACGGCCCTGTGCCGTGGGGCTTTTTTATACAAAGAGGGAGAAACCTGCCGCTTTTTCCCTAGAAAAATTACCTCGGCAGACAGCCGATCGACCGGAGGGGGGACAGAATGCGTTCAATCCCAATCCCAACGGCTTTGGCCCCAGCCTCGATCCCAGTCGCTCTCCAGCTCTGTCACCTGGCCGAAGCTGTCCAGTTCTACTTCATACCAGGCCCCGTTGTTGGAGATTTGGAAGCTGTACTCATTCCAAAAGCCCTCCCGATCCACGCTCTCTCCCACGATTTCTCCTCCACCGGCGGCAGAGAGGGCAATCTCCCGGGCGCGGTCCATGTCTACCCGCAGCAGCAGAGAGGCCAGAAATACGATTGCCGCAACCCCAAGCACCACCGCTCCCGCAATCAGCAGCACTTTCTTTTTTCCTTTTCCAAGCCGCGCTTCGCGCAGCTGCAGCTCTTTTGTCATGGTTGGTTCCTCCTGTATGTGGATTTCCAGGCTGGCGGCCCTTCTACTTTAGAAATGCGGCAGAGGAGTTATTTATTGCGTCAAAGGGTAAAAATTTTTGCTCCAATGAAAATAGCCGGCCGCATTTGAAATGCGGCCGGCTGTCTGTAGTCGGGATGCTGAGTTCAGGAAAATTTTCGGTCCAGCTGTTCGACGATGTCCCCAATGACGCCCTCGTCACAGTGGCACAGGACCTGGGCCCCCCAGTCCTTCACCTCCTGGGCGCAGTTGGCGGGGGCAAAGGGGATGGCGGACAGTTCCAGCATGGGGATGTCGTTCTGGTTATCCCCCACACAATAGAGATTCTTCTGAGGGATATGGAGCAGATCCAGAAGCCGGGCCACCATGCCCCCCTTGTTGCAGCCCCGGTGGGTGATCTCCAGGTAGTAGCGGTTGGAGAAAATGGCCTCATACCGGCCGGGACAGTGCTCCTCCAGCCAGGACCGGGCCTTCAGCAGCTCGTCGTACTCCTGCTGGACGATGGCCTTGGTCCAGGGGGAGGGCATGTCCGGGATGGCCCGCTCCTCATAGCTGGTGCCCACCTTCTTCATGTGGGCGTCGGTGACGGCGTTGGGCCGGTAGACGTAAATATCCTCCCCGTGGTAGGCCTCCAGCCCCAGAGAGGGGATGGCCTCCATGAGAGCGGCAAAATCCTCCGGAGCCCTGGGGTCCAGCAGGGTCTGCACCAGCATCTCCTCCCGCTGGAAATCGTAGATGGCGGAGCCGTTGGACAGCACCACCGGGGCGTTGATGGGGGCCAGATGGACGTATGGGGCAAAGGTGCGGTGGGCCCGCCCGGTGGCTACCGTGAAGCGCCCCCCCTCCTGAATCCAGTACCGGATAGCCTCTATATTCCGGGGCGGCACCCGGTGCTGGAAATCGTATAAGGTGTCGTCAAAGTCGCTGACCAGCAGCAGACCCTCAAATTTTCCCATGGAGGCATCCTCCCTGTCCATTCCCGGGAGGACAGCGGAATTACCTATTTCCCCAGATGTCCTGCCCCAGGATATATTTTTTCATGGGCTGATACAGAAACGCCGCAATGACCAAGGCGATGATGGTGTTGGGCAGCATGTAGGAGCCGTTGTAGACGATGGAATAGAGCTCCGGACTGGTGAATGTCCACTGCATAAATGCGGTGGGAACCAAAATTTTATAGATGGTCACGCCGCTGATATAGTGGACCAAAAACCGCCCGGCACAGCCCACAATGGTGCCCGCAAAAATGCCCCACTTTTTGCCTCGAAACAGTCCGGCTAACCCGAGAGGAGTAAAGGCCACCAGATAATCCAGCAGCATGGACTGCCAGCCCCAGGCGTAGGCCCCGTCAAAAATCAACTGGAGCAGGCCGAACACAAAGCCGGCCATCAAGCCGGGCCCTAAGCCCCAGCGCACCGCAAACAGGATGATGGGGAACATCGCTGGGGTCAGAGAGCCGCCGTTGGGCAGCTCCATCAGCTTCAGATAGCTGAGAATCTGGGCCAGGGCTACCATAATGGCTCCCTCGCACAGCATGCGTACGCCGAGATGAGATCGTGTCATAGTTGTCAATTCCTCCTAAAAATGTAGAGTACCGCAGGACAGCCCAACGGGTCTTGCGGTACGAAAAGAAGGAACATGACAACGCACATCCATTCACTTCCTACGCCGGCATTACCCGGATCAGGTTTAAGGGACCGGAGGCTGCGCTTCGCCTCTGCATCTCAGCCGGGAATGGCTCCCAGCGCCCCTGTGTTGGAGTTTTCTGCGGTTTGTCCTATTGTATACTGGAAAGCGAATCCTGTCAAGACAGGGAGCGCGGGACCGCACTGCGGTCCCGCGCAGGCTGTCAAAAAAGTCCAAGGACTTTTCCGACAGCCTGAAAAATGCCGTTACTTTCCCGCCGCTGCGCGGCGGAAAAGTTCTCGCTGCGCTCGCTGAACGCCTTGCCAAGCAAGGCATTCAGGGCATTTGATCCCACTCGAGGCGGGCTGCCGCCCCCTCGAGCTCCCCCGCCAATACTCGGGCGGATTCGTCTAAACAGAGGTTTTTCGACAAGCAGAGCGGGACCGCCGATGCGGTCCCGCTCTGCATTTCAGGACGTCATTACTGTTTATTGGGCAGCACGGAAGCAATCGCGCCTGCGAAGGCGGTGAGCGGCATGGTCTGGAGGACCACCCGGCCCGGTCCGGTGACCACGGTGTTGAACACGCCTTCCCCGCCGAAGAACATGTTCTTTACCCCTTTGACCGCCCGCACCTCCAGGGTGCAGGTAGCGTCCATCATGGCCAGGTTACCGGTGTCCACCACGATGCTCTGCCCCGGAGCCAGGTTATATTCCACCGCATGGCCGTCGATCTCCAGAAAGGCGGTGCCGCGGCCGGAGAGCTTCTGCATAATAAAACCCTCGCCGCCGAAGAAGCCGCCCATGGCCTTCTTCTGGAAGAAGACGGACAGCTCCACTCCGGCCTCCGAGGCCAGGAAGGCGGACTTCTGCACCGCAATGGGGTGGCTGGGGTCGATCTGTACCGCCCGGATGGAGCCGGGGAAGGTGGAGGCAAAGGCGATCATCCCAGGACCGCCCCGGGGGGTGTAGATGTTCTGGAAAATGGACTCCCCGGAGAACATCCGGCCAAAGGCCTTGCCCAGGCCGCCGGCGGAGGTCTCCATCTCCATATTGGGGGACATCCATACCATGGAGCCCTTTTCCGTAATCATCGGCTCTCCGCTCTCCAGGTCGCAGATGACCACCGGCATGGGCTCGCCCTGAATCTCATATTTCATCCTGCGTCACAACCTTTCTGCGCACACATTGTTCCGGACCGGCAGACGCGCCTGCATCCGGGTTCCTCTCCAGTATACCGGAGCGGGGCTTTGCTGACAAGCCGGGTTTCATAAAATGTTTACTGGTTTTTCAGGGAGCTTTCAGTTCCCTGGAGTAGGATAGAAGCGCCACTGAATATGAGGAGGTCCTGTCCTGTGATCGAAGTACGCGACCTGGTCAAGCGGTACGGCCGCCATCTGGCGGTGGACCACCTGTCCTTTACCGTGCCGGACGGCCAGATTTTTGGATTCCTCGGCCCCAATGGGGCGGGGAAGTCCACCACCATGAACCTGATGACCGGCTACCTGGGTCCCACGGAGGGGGAGATCCTGGTGGACGGCCACAGCGTCACCCAGGAGCCGGAGAAGGCCAAACAGGCCATCGGCTACCTGCCCGAGCAGCCGCCCCTGTA
>CASFKT010000117.1 GCA_949295195.1 uncultured bacterium
AGTCCTCGCTGCGCTCGCTGAACGCCTTGCCCTGCAAGGCATTCAGGGCATTTGATCCCACTCGAGGCGGGCTGCCGCCCCCTCGAGCTCCCCCGCCAACATTCGGGCGGATTCGTCTGAACAGAGGTTTTTCGACAAGCTGAGGGCGGCCCCAACCGGGGCCGCCCATTTTGCCTTTTGCGGTTAGTTTTTCCGGCCGAACAGCCGTTTCCAGAGGGACTCCTTGCCCTTCTTGGGCTTGGCGGGGCGCTCGGGGATGGACTGCTCCTCCAGAATGGCCTCCTCCTGGAAGACCTCCTGGCTGCAGCAGGGGGCGCTGCCCACCTTCCGGGCGTGCCACTCCCCGTCGGGGCCCAGCTGGCGGGCCTTCACGTTGTCGGAGGTGAGCACGTCGATGATGTGGAAGACCCTCTTGCGCACCTCCGGGTCCAGCACCGGGCAGGCCACCTCCACCCGCCGCTCGGTGTTCCGGGTCATAAAGTCGGCGGAGGAGATGTACAGGGCGGCATCCTCCCCACGGCCGAAGCGGTAGATGCGGGTATGCTCCAGGTACCGGCCCACGATGGAGAACACGGTGATGCGGTCGGTGAGGCCGGGGATGCCCGGCAGCAGGCAGCAGATGCCCCGCACGTTCATCACCACCTCCACCCCCGCCTGGGAGGCCTGGGCCAGCTTGTCGATGAGCTTCCGGTCGGTGATGGAGTTGAGTTTCAGGAAGATATAGCCGTCTCTGCCCTTGGCGATCTCCCGGTCGATGTGCTCCATGCACTTGTCCCGCAGCTGATAGGGGGAGACCAGCAGCTGCTTGTAGTTCCCCTCCATGTTGGCGGTGGCCATGTTCCGGAACAGGGCGGCGGCGTCCTCGCCGATCTCCGGCCGGGCGGTCATCAGGCACAGGTCTGTGTACTGCTTGGCGGTCTTTTCGTTGTAGTTGCCGGTGCCCACCTGGGTGATATACTGGATCTTGCCCTTGTCCCGGCGGGTGATGAGGCACACCTTGGAGTGGACCTTGATGTTCTCCGCCCCGTACAGGATGGTGCAGCCCGCCTCCTCCATGCGCTCGGCCCACTGGATGTTGTTCTGCTCGTCAAAGCGGGCCCGCAGCTCCATGAGGGCGGTGACCTCCTTGCCGTTCTCGGCGGCGGCGCACAGATACTCGGCCAGCTTGGCCTTGGAGGCCAGGCGGTAGATGGTGATTTTGATGGACAGCACGTCCGGGTCGGAGGAGGCCTCCCGCACCAGGTGCAGGAAGGGGTCCATGGACTGGAAGGGGTAGAACAGCAGCACGTCGTGGTGGAGCACCTGGGGCAGCACCTTCTCCTCCGGGCGGAGGAAATTGCTGGCCTTGGGGGTGTAGGGGGGGTAGCACAGGGCGGTCTTGCTCTCGGGGGGCAGCTGGCCCTCCAGAGAGAAGACGTACTTCATGCGCAGGGGGGACTTGGAGAAGAACACCTGCTCCCGGGAGAGGTTCAGCTGCCTGCACAGAAAGTCAATGGCCCGGTCGTCCCGGCCGCCCTGGAGCTCCAGACGCACCGGGGCCAGGCGGTTGCGCTTTTTCACGATCTTCCGCATGTGCTGGCGGAAGTCCTCGTCCACCTCGTAGGTCTCGTCCTCGGGGCTGATGTCCGCGTTCCGGGTCACCGAGGCCACCGCCTTCCCCTTCACGTCGAAGGCGGGGAACAGGCGCTTGGCGTACTCGGCGATCACGTCCTCGGTGAGAATGTACCGCAGCCCCCGCTCCCGGAGGGTGAAGTAGGGGGGCAGACTCTGGGGCACGGGAATGAGTCCCAGGAACTGCTGGCCCTCGCTCTCCAGGCGCAGGACCACGTTCAGGGTCTTGTTGGACAGGTGGGGGAAGGGGTGGCGGGAATCCACCACCTGGGGGGAGAGGATGGGGCGCACCTCATCCTGGAACCAGTTCTCCACCTGCTTGCGCTCCTTGGTGTCCATCTCGTCCATGGACATGCGGCAGATGTTGCAGGCCCGCAGGCGACTCTCCAGCTGCTCCACCACCTTGTCCCGCTGCTTGTACAGGGGGGTCACCGCCTTGAAGATGGCCTGAAGCTGCTGCTCCGGGGTCTGGCCGGTGCGGCTGTCGATGTGCTCCTCTTTCACCAGGGTCATGTCGTACAGGGAGCCCACCCGGATCATAAAGAACTCGTCCAGGTTGCTGGTGAAGATGGCGGCGAACTTGAGCCGCTCCATCAGGGGGACGCTCTCGTCCTTGGCCTCCTCCAGCACCCGCTCGTTGAAGCGCAGCCAGGACAGCTCCCGGTCCTGGGTATATCGGGTATCTACTTCTTTTGCCATAGCTTCTATTCCCTCTCTTTTATGTGGATGGCGTGATTTTGCTCTGGTCCTCCAGGGGTTCCCCCAGCACCCGGGCGAGGAGATAGCCCTCCCGTACGCCGCAGGCGCTGGCGGTGATGGTCTGGGCCCCATAGGCCCTGGAGATGGTGTCCAGGGCCAGCAGGCCGGGGATGATGGTGTGAATCCGGTCCGGGACGGTCTTCAGCAGCAGCCGCAGCTCGTCCTTCCCCGGCTTTTTCAGCCGCTGGAGCATCTCCTTCAGCTCGTCCCGGTCCAGGCTCCGGTCCCCCGCGGGGCGGTCGAACATGGCGTTGGCCACCTTGCAGGCGGCCCGGACGGTGCCGCCGTGCCGCCCACGCCGCAGATGTGCCGGGCGGGGCCGTGCTGGGGGACATACTGCTCCAGCTGTTCCTCCACCGCCCGGCGGATGGCTCTCCGCTCCTCCTTGGTGGGGTGTAGCTTGGCGACGTACTTGCTGAACAGGGACAGGGAGCCCACCGACAGGCTGCATGCGCTTTGAATGGCCCGGTTCCGGTAGGAGACCAGTTCGGTGGAGCCGCCGCCCAGGTCCACCAGAAGCCCGGTGTACAGCCCGGCGTTCTGGATGGCCCCCCGGAAGGACAGCTCGGCCTCCTCCCGGCCGGAGAGCACGTCCACCCGCAGCCCGGTGGCGGCCATCACCGCCCCCACCGCCTCCTCCGTGTTGGAGATGTTCCGCAGAGAGGCGGTGGCGAACACCCGCAGGTCGGGCAGCTCCAGGTTGTCCATGAGGGAGCGGTAGCCCTGAAGGGTCTGACAGGCCACCTCGATCCCCTCAGGGGTGAGGGCCCCGTGGCGGACGTAGCCGGCCAGGCCGGCCATCACCTTTCGGTTCATGAGCAGGCGGATCTCCCCACCCTCGCACTTGTAGATGGACAGGCGGACGGTGTTGGACCCCACGTCCGCGATTCCGTAGATCATAATGCTGTTCCCTCGCTTTGCACGCTCCGCCTGACGCGGGGATAGAGGCGCCGAACGTGAGCATAAGTAATTTTTAGTATACCACAGCTTCGTAAAATTGGTGTATGTTTTTCGTAAAAAAGAGAAGATTTTTCCAGCCGGACAGTTTGAGCCGGATTTGTTAAGTTTGGTTTAAATGTTTGAAAATCCTTGATTAAATGCCCTTGAAGCCGGTTTTTTCCGGTGTTATACTGTGGCGCGGAACGGAAAACGTCCCCAATTCGGACCGGATGTGCGCCGCCTGTGCCGGCCTCCGACGGCCCCGTTGGAAACTCTAAGGAAGAAAGAGGGAGTCAAACAAAATGCGCAGATATCGAACTGTGTTGGCCTGCTCTCTGAGCGCGCTGGCCCTGGCGGGAGCCTGCATCCCCGCGCTGGCCACCCCGTACAACGACAGCAGCGTCACCGGCGGCTCCGAGGCCTGGAACCAGTGGGTCCAGGAGTGGGAGACGGTCGCCACGGATTACACCAAGGTGTCCCTGACCCCCGGCGAGGATGAGACCCAGCTGAACTTCGCCTGGTATAGCCAGAACAACGGCTCTGCCGCCACCCCCGTGGTCCACTTCGGCACCGACCCCAGCAACCTCACCGCCTTCACCGGCACCGCGGCGGCGGTGGACACCAGCCTGACCGACGGCGTGGCCTATGACTACAACCACGTGACGGTCACCGGCCTGCAGGAGAACACCACCTACTACTACACCGTGGAGAAGAACGGGGTCCAGACCGAGCCTGTGGAGTACACCACCGGGAGCTTCTCCTCCATCAAGATGCTCTATGTGGGCGATCCCCAGATCGGCGCCTCCAAGGGCCAGACCCAGGGCAGCGAGTCCCTGAACGCCGACTCCGGCGCCGCCAACACCGCCGCCCGGAACGACAGCTTCGGCTGGAACCGGACCCTGGAGATCGCGGCGCAGCAGAACCCCGACCTGAACTTCATCATCTCCGCCGGCGACCAGGTCAACAAGACCGGCCAGGCCAAGGAGGAGGAGTATGCGGGGTATCTGGATCCGGAGGTGCTGGCCTCTCTGCCTGTGGCCACCACCATCGGCAACCACGATTCTCTGAATGCCGACTACACCTACCACTTCAATAACCCCAACACCACCGATTACGGCACCACCCAGGCCGGCGGCGACTACTACTACTCCTACGGCCCGGGCCTGTTCATCGTGCTGAACACCAACAACTACAACGCCGCCGAGCATGAGCAGGCCATCGCCGAGGCCGTGGCCGCCTACCCCGACGCCAAGTGGCGTGTGGTCACCATCCACCAGGACATCTATGGCTCCGGCCTGGACCACTCCGACACCGACGGCATGATCCTGCGCACCCAGCTCACCCCCATCTTCGATGAGTACGACATCGACGTGGTGCTCCAGGGCCATGACCACACCTACAGCCGCTCCAAGATCCTCTACGGGGACGGCCAGACCCACGGCGCCTACCAGTTCCAGCTGGATGAGACCGGCCTGGACTATGATTGGGATCACGCCTATAACATCGCCACCGGCGAGCAGATCCCCCTGTACCCTGAGGACGGCGACACGGCGGGTCAGGCCCTCCAGTCCGCCTTCCAGCAGGACAACCTGTGCTACACCATTGAGGATGTGAGCGGCGCCACCGTGGTCAACCCCCAGGGCACCCTGTACATGACCGCCAACTCCGCCTCCGGCTCCAAGTTCTACGAGCTGCTGGCCACCCAGCAGGACTACATCGCTGTCCGCAGCCAGAACTGGCTGCCCAGCTACTCGGTGATTGAGATGGACGACGACTCCTTCACCATCGACACCTATCAGATCACCGCTGACAGCCAGGTGGAGGCCATTGACCAGACCTTCACCATTGAGAAGCAGGAGAACGCCCCTGAAACTCCGGTGGAGGCCCAGCCCATGACCCGTGCCGACGCGGTGCAGGCCCTCTATGAGGACGCCGGCTCCCCCGCGGCCTCCGGCTCCTCCTTCACCGACGTGTCCGGCGACGCCGCCTACGCCCAGGCCGTGGCCTGGGCCGCCCAGAACGGCGTCGCGGCCGGCAATGGGGACGGCACCTTTGCCCCCAATGCCCCCGTCACCCGGGAGCAGCTGGCTGTAATGCTCAGCCGCTATGCCGCCCTTCAGGGCCGCGCCCTGTCTGCGGGCCAGGATACCCTGAATGCCTGCTCCGACGCCGCGTCTGTCTCCGGCTGGGCCCAGAGCAGTGTGGCGCAGGTGCTCAACGGCGGGCTGCTCACCGCGGAGAATGGACAGTTTGCGCCCAAGGCGACTGCCATGACCGACGAGCTGGCCAACGCCCTCGCCCAGCTGTAATCAGCGGACAGGGATAGGGCGCTGAAGCCCCCTGATGTTACTTACGGGCGCACCCCGGCCGACGCCGGGGTGTGCCCGCTTTCAGACTGTGAGGAAATGAGGAAATACGGATGCGCAATCTCAATCTGGACCCCAAGTATTTGCTGAAGCGGTGGGGTCCCCCCATTCTGCTGCTGTTGTTTTTTCTGGCCTTTGTCATCTGGATCAATCAGGTGGACAAGATACCGCTGGTATCCCGGGAGGGGCAGACCTTTGAAAAGGCGGTGGTCACCGAAATTATCCAGGACAACCTCATGCCGGATGGAAGCCGGGTGGGAGAGCAGCGGGTCATGGTCCGCATGCTCACCGGCCCCAAGGAGGGGGAGGAGCTGGAGACTACCAGCAGCTCCGGGTATCTGTTCGGCGCCGGATGCACCGTGGGCATGCACGTGGTGGTGATGCAGAGCATTGCCGGGGATACGGTGATCAACACCGTCTACACCCAGGACAGAGAGATGACCATTTATATCTTTGCGGCACTCTATCTGGTGGTGCTCTGCCTTGTGGGCGGGAAGCAGGGGCTGAAGGGGGCCCTGGGACTGGTGTTTACCTTTTTGTGCATCCTGTTTGTATATCTGCCGCTGGTGTACCGGGGCTGCTCTCCCTTCTGGGTGGCGGTATTTGTGTGCATCATCACCACGCTGGTCACTATGTATCTCATCGGCGGTCCCACCAAAAAGACGGTGGTGGCCACGGGGGGCACCGTTGCCGGAGTGGTGATCGCCGGGTTTTCCGCCACAATCTTCAGCATCGCCTCCGGAATTTCCGGATGGAATGTGTCGGATATTGAGAGCCTGCTCACCCTCTGGAATGTGAGCGGGATTCAGGTGGGCGGCCTGCTTTTCTCCGGCCTGCTCATCTCCAGCCTGGGGGCTGTGATGGACGTGGCCATGTCCATTGGCAGCTCGATCGGAGAGATTCACGCCCAGAACCCCACGATCTCCCGAAAAGAGCTGTTTAAAGCCGGGATGCATGTGGGCCGGGATATGATGGGCACCGACAGCAACACCCTGATCCTGGCCTTTGCCGGCGGCAGCGTGAGCATGCTGGTGCTGGACTACGCCTATGACCTGCCCTATCAGCAGATCATCAACTCTAACAATATCGGCATCGCCATCATGCAGGGGCTGTCCGGCAGCTTCGGCATTGTGCTGGCGGTTCCGGTGACCGTCCTGCTGGCGGTGCTGCTCTACACCCATGAGCCGCTCCCCGAGTCGCCTGAGAACTGAAAAAACAGAGAAAACTCCCGCTCCGGAGCTGTCCGGAGCGGGAGTCAAACTGTCAAAAACCTTATACTTTAAGGGTTCGGAGGGAAAGATAGTGTGAAAGAAAACCGCCAGGGTTGTCTTTCACGTGCAATCACCTCACTTTCCAGAACGGTTTATCGTTCTGGAAAGTGCTGTCAGCTTGTTGAAAAGACTTTTTCGACAAGCTGAACTCCCGCTCCGGAGCTATCCGGAGCGGGAGCTTTTTCAAATTGCGGGGCAAAGGCGAGATCACACCTTCCGCTGTGCCCGGGGGCGCTGAGACAGCTCCGCCACGGCGGTGTAGAGCACGTCGGTGGAGGAGTTGATGGCGGTCTCGCAGGAGTCCTGAATGACCCCCACGATAAAGCCCACGCCCACCACCTGCATGGACACGTCGTTGGAGATGCCGAACAGGCTGCAGGCCAGGGGGACAAGCAGCAGGGAGCCGCCGGCCACGCCGGAGGCGCCGCAGGCGCTGATGGCGGACAGCACGCACAGCACCACCGCGGTGGGGAAGTCCACCGAGATGCCGAGGGTGTGGGCCGCGGCGAGCGACAAAATGGAGATTGTAATGGAGGCACCGCCCATGTTGATGGTGGAGCCCAGGGGGATGGACACGGCGTAGGTGTCCTCGTTCAGGCCCAGCTCCTCGCACAGCTTCAGGTTAACAGGGATATTGGCGGCGGAGCTGCGGGTGAAGAAGGCGGTGAGGCCGCTGCGCCACAGGCATTTGAACACCAGGGGATAGGGGTTGCGGTGCAGGAAGATGAAGGCGATGAGCGGATTGACCACCAGGGCCACAAACACCATGGTCCCCACCAGCAGCAGGAGAAGCTGTCCATAGCTGGCCAGAGAGTCGATTCCCAGCTGGGAGATGGAGTTGAACACCAGGCCGAGAACGCCGAAGGGGGCGCAGCCGATGATCCAGCGCACCACCTGAGAGACTGCGTCCGCCAGCTCGCCCAGGGCCCGCTTGGTGCCGTCTCCGGCTTTCCGCAGGGCGATGCCCAGCAGAACTGCCCAGGCCAGAATACCGATGTAATTGGCGTTTACCAGGGCGTCTACCGGATTGGACACCAGGTTCATCAGCAGGGTGTTCAGCACCTCGCCGATGCCGGTGACCGGAAACAGGAAGCTGGTGATTACCGCTACGCAGCCGTCAATAAAGGTGCCCAGCAGATAGAGGAGAATGACCCGGGACATGTTGGTCTTCTGTCCCTCCCGGTGGCGGGCGAGGGCGGTCATTACCAAAAACAGCACCAGCAGCGGGGCCACCGCCTTCAGGGCGCCCACAAACAAATCGCCCAGCAGTCCGATGGGAGCAGCCTGGGGAACCGCCAGCCCCAGCACGACGCCAATGATCAGACCGCCCAGGATTCGGAGCACCAGACTGCTCTCATTCCACTTTTTTAACAGATTTTTCATGGTTTTCCATCCATTCCTTCCCTTTTTCGAGTGGGAACTTTAGTATACCACGATTTACCCTGGGCCGCCTATCCTCCATTTCGGAGAACAACTGTCTTTTTAGGAGGGACAATTCAGGCAGGAACGACAAATTTCCCCTTATCCGCCTAGGCCTTGTTTGAAAATTGGAAATGTGTCCAACGGCGAGGAATTTTTTCGCCAGACAAGGCGATTTGACGCGGCAATACTTTGTGTATTGCAAGGAAAAAACCGCCGTTTGGGCATATTGACATTTTTCAAACATGGCCTAGGAAATACAGCAGGAGACCATAGAGGATGCTGGCGCTGATGCCGTACACCAGCACCGGCCCGGCCACCACAAAGAGCTTGGCCGCCGTGCCGGTGATGAACCCTTCGCTTTTGAACTCCAGGGCGGGGGACACCATGGCGTTGGCAAAGCCGGTGATGGGCACCAGGGTGCCCGCCCCCGCCCGTTTGGCCAGCTTGTCAAACCACCCCAGGCCGGTGAGCACCGCCGCCGCAAAGACCAAGGTCACCGACACGGCGGTCCCCGCCTGCTCCTGGTCCAGCCCCAGGCTTTGGTACCAATTCAGCAGAGCCTGCCCCAGTACGCAGATGGCCCCGCCCACCCCGAAGGCCCAGACCACATCCCGCCACAGGGGGGAGGGTTTTACGCGGGCCTGGACCAGACGGCTGTACTCCTGATTGCTGATCTCCATTGTGAGACACCCCTTCTATATGAAAGTGCGGACTTCGGACAGTCCGGGTGCATGTTAGCCTGCCCGGCGGGCAGAAAACTATGCGCTGGAAGGTATGGACCGGCCCTTTTCCGCATACAGTGACACCAGAAAGAGGTGGTATGGGAATGGTATACGGGAAAAAACAGATCGGACTCGCCTTTTTGTTCACCGCCCTGGCCGGTTGCCTGCTCCACGGGCTGTATGCCCTCTGGCCCAACGCATTTACGGCGCTGGTGTCTCCCATCTGGGAGAGCCTCTGGGAGCACTTGAAAATTTTGGTCTGGCCCTATCTGGCCGCCGCCCTGGTCCTCACCTGGAACCGCCCTACGGGGATTCGGCCCTGGCTGCTCAGTCTGCTGCTCATGTGCGCCGGGATGCTGGGGGCGGGGTACCTGTACCACATCGTTCTGGGGGGCGAGTCCTTCTGGCCGGATCTGGTGCTGTACCTGCTCCTCCTGCTGTTCGGATTCTGGTTTCCAAGGCGCTTCTCCGGCCCCTTTGAGGGGGTGAGATGGAAGATGCCCTTGGCGGGGGTGCTGGTCCTTCTGCTGCTGATGGTCCTGTTTACCCTGTCGCCCCCGGACCGCCTGCTGTTTGCGGACCTGTCCGGGGCGGACACCTGGAGCCAGCTGCCCTGCTGACCTCTTTTCTTTTCCCCACGCCTCTGGTATACTAACGGGTGAAAGAGGGAGGGAGGAGCAGCCATGGTACTGTATGGGGCGGAGCGTCTGACGGAGCGCGCGCAGGCCTATGACCTGCTGAGGCGGGCGGTCCGCCTCCACTGGGGCTGGGACCGGCTGCCGGAGCTGGCCAGGGAGGAGCGGGGAAAGCCCTACTTTCCCGGAGCGCCTCAGTACCACTTCAATCTCTCCCACAGCGGGCCCTTTGCCCTGTGCGCCCTGTCGGACCGCCCGGTGGGGGTGGACATCCAGGTGGTCCGCCCCGCCTGGTCCCCCAAGCTGGTGGACCGCAGCTGCACGCCGGAGGAGCGGGGCTGGCTGGCGGTGCTGGGGGACCGGCCGGAGGATTTCGCCGCCCTTTGGGCCTGCAAGGAGAGCATGGGGAAGGAGAGCGGTTATGGCCTCCCCTACCCGCCCTCCCGGCTGTCGGTCCCGCTGCCCGGAGACGGTGGACCGCTCCGCCCGGGGGAGGCGTATCTCCTGGAGGGGCGGCAGCTCCGGGTCTACGCCGGCCGGGGCTGGCGGGGGGCGGTGTGCGCCTGGGAGGAGCCGCCGGAGGAGATCCGGTGGTTGTCGCTGCCCTGAGCATTGCAAATCGGACCTGGAGGGCCCGCCGCGTCAAGCCGAGGGCCCTCTCAGATTGTCAAAAAACCTCTGTAGAGATGAATCCGCTCAAGTTTGGGCGGGGGAGCTCGAGGGGGCAGCCGCCCGCCTCGAATGGGATCAAATGCCCCGGAAGGCTTGCTGTGCAAGGCTTCCGGCAAGCGAAGCGCGGACTTTTGTGCCGCTGTGCGGCGCAAAAGTAACGGCATTTTTGCAGGCTGTCAGAAAAGTCCTTGGACTTTTCTGACAGCCTGGAGGGCCTGCCGGGCCAAGGGGCGGGCCCTCTGTTTTTGTGCCTCAAAGCTGCGGCAAAACTCCCCCTTTTGCGCCGGAACCTCTTGCAATCCGGCCCGTATCCGGGTATAATATTACGGATTATAAGAGGTATTCCCGCTCTGTGCGGAAAGAACGACCAGAAAGTGTGATGGATTTTGAAGTACGATTTTACCGCCATCGAACAGAAATGGCAGAACAAGTGGCGGGAGGAGAAGACCTTCGCCTGCCGCACCGGTGACACGGATAAGAAAAAATTCTACGCCCTGGTGGAGTTCCCCTACCCCTCCGGCCAGGGCCTCCATGTGGGACACGCCCGGCCCTACACCGCCATGGACGTGGTGGCCCGGAAGCGCCGCATGGACGGGTACAATGTGCTCTTCCCCATCGGCTTTGACGCCTTCGGCCTGCCCACCGAGAACTACGCCATCAAGAACCACATCCACCCCGCCAAGGTGACCCACGACAACATCGCCAACTTCACCAAGCAGCTGCACATGCTGGGTTACTCCTTCGACTGGGACCGGGTGGTGGACACCACCGACCCCAAGTACTACAAGTGGACCCAGTGGATCTTCCTGCAGCTGTACAAGCACGGCCTGGCCTATAAGACCACCATGCCCGTGAACTGGTGCACCTCCTGCAAGTGCGTGCTGGCCAACGAGGAGGTTGTGGAGGGCGTATGTGAGCGCTGCGGCTCCCCCGTCATCCGCAAGGAGAAGTCCCAGTGGATGCTGAAGATCACCGAGTACGCCCAGCGCCTCATCGACGACCTGGATGACCTGGACTTCATCGAGCGGGTAAAGATCCAGCAGAAGAACTGGATCGGCCGCTCTACCGGCGCTGAGGTCACCTTCAAGGCCACCACCGGCGACGACATCGTGGTGTACACCACCCGGCCGGACACCCTGTTCGGCGCCACCTATATGGTCCTCTCCCCCGAGCACGAGCTCATCCGCAAGTGGATGCCCCTGCTGAAAAATGCGGACGACGTCCAGGCCTATCAGCGGGAGGCCGCCTCCAAGTCCGACCTGGAGCGCACCGAGCTGAACAAGGAGAAGACTGGCGTGTGCCTGGACGGCGTGAAGGGCATCAATCCGGTGAACGGCAAGGAGATCCCCATTTTCATCTCCGACTACGTGCTGGCCACCTACGGCACCGGCGCTATTATGGCCGTGCCCGCCCACGACGACCGCGACTGGGAGTTCGCCAAGAAGTTTGGCTGTGAGATCATCGAGGTGGTCTCCGGCGGCGAGGATGTGCAGAAGGCCGCCTTCACCGCCAAGGACGAGACCGGCATCCTGGTCAACTCCGACTTCCTCAACGGCATGACCGTGAAGGAGGCCATCCCCGCCATCACCAAGTGGCTGGAGGAGAAGGGCATCGGCCACGCCAAGGTGAACTACAAGCTGCGTGACTGGGTCTTCTCCCGTCAGCGCTACTGGGGCGAGCCCATCCCCATGGTGTACTGTGAGAAGTGCGGCTGGCAGCCCCTGCCCGAGGACCAGCTGCCCCTGCTCCTGCCCGAGGTGGAGAGCTATGAGCCCACCGACGACGGCGAGTCCCCCCTGAGCAAGATGACCGACTGGGTGAACACCACCTGCCCCTGCTGCGGCGGGCCCGCCAAGCGGGAGACCGATACCATGCCCCAGTGGGCGGGTTCCAGCTGGTACTTCCTGCGCTATATGGACCCCCACAACGACAAGGCCCTGGCCAGCAAGGAGGCCCTGGAGTACTGGTCCCCGGTGGACTGGTACAACGGCGGCATGGAGCACACCACCCTCCACCTGCTGTACAGCCGGTTCTGGCACAAGTTCCTGTACGACATCGGCGTGGTGCCCACCAAGGAGCCCTATCAGAAGCGCACCAGCCACGGCATGATCCTGGGCGAGGGCGGCGAGAAGATGTCCAAGTCCCGGGGCAACGTGGTCAACCCCAACGACGTGATTGAGGCCTACGGCGCGGACACCATGCGCACCTATATCATGTTCATCGGCGACTTCGAGAAGGCCGCCGCCTGGTCGGACAACGCGGTGAAGGGCTGCAAGCGCTTCCTGGACCGTGTCTGGAACCTGGCCACCGAGCAGGAGCACACCGGGGACGAGTACTCCCAGGTGAACGAGGTGGCCGTCCACCGGGCCATCAAGAAGGTGTCCGAGGACATCGAGGCCATGAAGTTCAACACCGCCATCGCCACCCTGATGGCCCTGGTCAACGATTTCTACGCCAACGGTGCCAGCCGGGGCGACATGAAGGCCCTGCTGCTGATGCTCTCCCCCTTCGCCCCCCACATGTGCGAGGAGCTGTGGGAGATGGCGGGCTACGGCGGACAGGTGTCCCAGCAGTCCTGGCCCGTCTATGACGAGAGCAAGACCGTCACCGCCACCACCCAGATGGCCGTCCAGGTCAGCGGCAAGGTGAAGGCCAACATCGTGGTGCCCACCGACGCCTCCGACGAGGAGATTGTCAAGGCCGCCCTGGCTGAGCCCAAGATCGTCAAGCTGGCCGAGGACAAGGAGCTGGTGAAGTCCGTCGTCGTCAAGGGC
>CASFKT010000118.1 GCA_949295195.1 uncultured bacterium
GATTTTACTGCGGTTTTCAGACTGCGCCTGGGTTTCCCAGCCAACGCTCTCGGTGTAAATCCTGGCGGGAGGCCCAAGGGCCTCCCCTACCCAAACCATGAGAGGTATTCTTAAACCCCGTAGGGGAGGGGCTTGCCCCTCCCGTCGTATCTCGGAAGGGGCCGTGGTTCGCCGTAGGGGCGACCCTTGCGGTCGCCCGCATGCCTTCCCCGCAAAAAAGCCTTCCCCTTTAGGGGAAGGTGCCCCCGAAGGGGCCGGATGAGGGGAATGGTCCCAGCTATGAAGACGGTTTGTTTATGTAGGGGCGGGTGTCCTCACCCGCCCACGGGGCCTCTGCCCTACGGCAGGGGCATCCCTGAAGCCCCCCACCTCTACTCCTCCTTGCGGGGCGGGCGCTCCCGGAGGACGGCCATGATGTCCTCGACGGCGGCGGCCAGGTCCAGGCGCACCCCCTCGAAGATGCCCAGCCGGATCAGGTTCAGGGCGATCAGGGCAATGGTGGGCCCCAGGATCATGCCCAGCACCCCGGCCAGCCGCCAGCCGATATAGATGCTGATGAGGGAGGCGATGGGGGACAGCCCGGTCTGGTCGCCCACAAACTTGGGCTCCCCCACCCGGCGGAACAGGGCGATGGCGCCCCAGATGACCATGAGCTGGACGGCGTGGAAGTAGTTCCCCATAAACAGGTCGACGACCGCCCAGGGGACCATCACCGTCCCGGCCCCGATGATGGGGATGAAGTCCATAACGGCCAGCACCAGGGCCAGAAGCAGTCCGTAGGGCTGCCCGATGACAAAGAAGCCCACCAGCAGGATGAAGAACACCACCACCGACAGCAGGAACTCCGCCCGGAGATAGCCGCCAAAGGCGGCCAAGGCGGTGTCCCGCACCTGCTTCAAAAAATGGAGCAGCCGCTGGTGGGTGTGCTGGACCGCCCGGCTGCGGAGATAGGGGTAGTCCACCGTGAGCATGTAGCAGGCCATGATATAGATGATCAGGGCAAGCACCACATCGGGCACACCTCTGGCCTTGTCGGTGGTATACTCCACCGCCGCGTTGAGCAGGTTGGGCATCGCGCTGCTCAGCCACTCCATGAACCCCTGGGTCACCGACTCCACCGCGGCGGTGAGCTGGGCCGGCACCAGCCTCCACAGCTGGGCGGACATGATCTCGATCTGATCCAGGGTGCTCTGCAGGTTCTCCAGCAGGCCGTTCCAATTCTGCACCAGGGCCACCAGCTCCACGCCCCCGGCGTACCCCAGATAGCCGATTCCCGCCCCCAGCAGGCCGAACAGCAGCAGCAGGATCATCAGGGTGGAAAATTTCCGGGGCACGCCCAGCCGCCGCTGCAGCCACCGGATGGGGGGATGCAGAATGGCCGCCGTGATGAGGGCGGCCACAAAGGGCGCGAACAGGGAGAGCAGTGGCAGCCCCACCGCCTGCAGCAGCCACAGAGCCAGCACCAGCAGGGCCAGCCGGATTCCCAGCCTGGCCCACAGCTTGCCCCGCTCCGGCCAGGAGAGCTTCCTTTCCTCCATTGGGATCTGACTTCCTTTCTATCCGGCTTGGGATCTGACTTCCTTTCTATCCGGCGGACGCTCCGCCGGCCCGATATGCAGACCGGCCCCGTCCCGGAAACTCCGGGCCGGGGCCGCTGTATCGCTTTGCTTACTCTTCCCGATAGACCAGGCCGATGAGGTTGGGCCCGGCGTTGATGGCGATGACGCCGCCGATGGAATAGGTCATCTCGGCGCTTTCGCCCAGCACCTTCCCGCTCTCCGCCTCCAGGCGGGCGGCCCGCTCCCGGTTGTTCCCCTCGATGACCAGATAGGGGGTCCCGGGCTTCCGGGTCTTCCGGCACAGCTCCAGCAGGGCGGTGACCACGTTTTTCTCCCCCCGCACCTTGGAGAGGACCTTGGAGTCCCCGTTCTCAAAGGTCATAATGGGCTTGAGCCCCAGGGCGTCCCCCATGAAGGCGGCCGCCGCGGACACCCGGCCCGACTTCTTGGCGAAGCGCAGGTCCAGGGGGGCGAAGATCACCCGGGCGTGGTCGATCCAGTCCTGGATATAGGCCACGACCTCCCCCTCGTCCGCACCGTCCCGGGCCATTCTGGCCCCCTGGACCACCGCCCAGCCGTAGCCCATGGTGTAGGTACGGGAGTCCAGGATGTGGATGTGAAAGGTCTCTTTTGCCTCCGGATAGTCCTCATAGAACTCCTCCCGGGCCTGCACGGCGTTCTGATAGGTGGCAGAGCCCTTGGCGTTGATGGCGGTATAGATCAGGCAGCGGTACCCCTCCTGAAACGCCTCCTGATAGCACTGGCTGAAGACGAAGGGGTTGAGCTGGGCGTGGGTGGGGATCTGAGCCGCCGAGAGGAGCATGGGATAAAACTCCTCAGGGGTAAAATCATAGCCGTCCTGGAGCTCCTTGAAGGGCAGCACCTGGATCCCCAGCTCCTCCCGCAGGGCGCGGGGGATGTCGGCGGCGGAATCGGTGACAAATTTGATCGGTACCATGGCGGTCCTCCTAAAATTGTTCATTACCTAGGCCTTGTTTGAAAATTGGAAATGTGCTCAACGGCGAGGGATTTTTTCGCCAGACAAGGCGATTTGACGCAGCAATACTTTGTGTATTGCAAGGAATATTGCAAGGAAAATCAACGCAGTATGGCGGAAAAAGACCCGCCGTTTGGGCATGTTGACATTTTTCAAACAAGGCCCAGGGATCACTCCCATTATTGCAGACCCAGCGAGAATTGTCAATGAACGGGAGATTAAGAATCTCAGCCTTTCCGCTTTTTCATGGGCACCCGGGTGCCGTCGGGGCGCTGGAGGTAGGTGTGCTCCAGCTGGCTCTCCAGGTTGGCCTTCACGGCGTCCAGGTACTCCCGGCGGAGCAGGGCCCGCTCGTGCTTCTCCTCCTCCGTCAGTCCCTCCGGGGTCTTGGCCTTCCGGGCCAGGGCGTTGATCCGGTCAATTTTTGCTTGTTCCATAGGTTCCTCCTGTATATGAACTCCTCCCCCGTCCTGGGGAGCGGGCTGCGGCGCTATACATACCGCTCCAGCACCAGCATGATCCGTCCTTTTCTGGAGGCCCCCAGGACCTCCTTCACCACGCACTTGCCCAGGCCGCGGCAGGTGAGCACGTCCCCCTCATTCACCGTCCGGTCCCCCTTCATGCACTCCCGGTGGTTGATGGACACCCGCCCGGCGGAGATAAAGTCCGCCGCCTTGGACCGGGAGGTGGAGAACCCCGCCGCCAGCACCGCGTCCAGCCGCAGGGCGGACACCGTGTCCCGGAGGGTCTTGACGGTGGGGGGGCTGGGGGTGAGGGCGGAGAGGGGGATTTCCCCCACCGACACCTTCCACCGGCCGGCGGACTCCCACTGGCTCAGGAGGATGGGCAGGGCCTCCCGCAGGACAACCACCTGGCACTTCCCCTCTAAAATCAAAATGTCCCCCAGCTTCTCCCGGGTGATGCCCAGGCCCATGAGAGACCCCAGAATGTCCCGGTGGGTGAGGGAGGCCCCGTTTGGAAAGGTCCCCTCCAGGGCGGCCAGGGGACCCTCCGGGTCGGAGAGGGCGTCCTCCGGCTCCTGCCAGTCGGGGGGAAAATAGAGGATGTTCCGCTCCGAGCCCTCATAGCCCCCGAAGGCGGCGTACCGGGGATTTCCCCAGGCGGTAAGCAGATCGGCGGCCGAGGCCTGCTCCCCCGGGGTCAGGAAGGGGGTGTGGGCGGGGACGCCCCGGTTCTGGGCCAGCTCCAGCTTGTCCAGCACCCGGGCCAGCAGGGTCCGCTCCTCCCCGCTTCGGGCGCAGCGGTCCAGCAGTTCGGTCTTGTTCACTCTCCCGCCTCCTCTCGTGCAGCGCGTTTTCTTTAGTATACCAGGAAACGCCGGTTGGAACAAGGAGAATCGAGGGAATGCGCCCGGAAATCCAGCCCTCCCAAGAAACAGCAGGCCCGGCACTCTTGCGAATGCCGGGCCTGCTGCCGCTCATATAAAATCCTTTGCCGCTCGATTTCCAGAAAAGGGGGGGAAACGCTTACTTCAGGTCCAGGGCCTCTTTCACCTTGGCGATGATGTGGGCGCCGATGTCCCGGGATGCGTCCACGGTCTGGGCGCCCAGGTGGGGAGTGACGATGAAGTTGTCGCACTCAAACAGGGGGGAGTCGAAGCCCGCGCCCTCGGTCAGGCCGCCGGCAGCCAGCTCGTTCTCCATCACGTCGGAGCCGTAGCCGCCCAGCTTGCCGGACTTCAGAGCCTCGTACATATCCTTCTCGTTGACAATGCCGCCGCGGGCCATGTTCAGCACCACCGCGCCGTCCTTCATCTCGGCGATGGACTTGGCGTTGAACAGGTTTCTGGTCTCGTCGGTGAGGGGCATGTGGATGGTCACATAGTCGGACACCTTCAGCACCTCGTCGATGGCCAGGCTCTTGGCGTGCTGCTCCTCAAACACATGGGCGGGCAGGTAGGGGTCATAGGCCACCACGTCCATCTTGAAGGCGCGGGCCAACTCGCCCACGCGCTGGCCGATGCGGCCGAAGCCCAGAACGCCCAGAGTCTTGCCCCGCAGCTCGGAGCCCACGAACTTATACTTGTCCCAGGTCTTGTTCACCTTCACGTCGTAGCAGGCGGGAATGGTGTGGCGGGCGATGTCCAGCATCTTGGCGATGGTCAGCTCGGCCACGGCGTTGCCGTTGAGGCCGGGGGCGTTGATGACCTGGATGCCCTTCTCCTTGGCGGTGTCCAGATCGATGTGGTTCAGGCCCACGGAGCACACGCCGATGACCTTCAGGTTCTTGGCGGCGTCCAGAATCTCCTTGTTGATGGCGGGGTCGACCCGCATGATGAGCACGTCATAATCGGGGATCAGCTTGGCCAGCTCCTCCTGGGTGGGCAGCATGTGGGTATCCACCTGCATGTACTTGCTGAACTCCTCGGCGATGCTGCTGTGGACGGCGTCGATGATCAAACACTTCATGGCGATCCATCTTCCTTTCTCTTCATTTCACAATTTCTGGTATGGTTCACGGGGCTGTCCCCGCAATGCCATTCGTCTTTTGCATGCTTCAAAGATTTCCCAGTCAAAAACAGCATACATTTTAAACCGGAACCGCGCTCTTTTTTCCAATTCGTCCTAGTTTTGATACTATTAAAGCATAAAATCAGCAATCCGAACAGCAGATTTTTGCTGATGGTTGCCACAGCTTTTTCATTGTGGTATACTGGGCTTATCCCAATGGAAATGAAGGATATCATTCAAAAGCCGGAAGGAGCATCTATGAATTTTCTGCACCTGAAATATTTCCTGCTTGTGGCCGAGGAGCTGAACATCACCCGGGCGGCGGAGCGCCTGTTCATCTCCCAGCAGTCCCTGAGCAACCATATCAGCAACATGGAGAAGGAGCTGGACGTGAAACTGTTCACCCGCTCCCCCAAGCTGTCCCTCACCTACGCCGGCGACCTGCTGGTGGAGACGGCCACCCAGATCCTGGACCTGCACAGCCAGTTCCTGGCAAAGGTGGGCGACATCAACCGCCACTACATGGGGGTGCTCCGGGTGGGCATCTCCCACACCTGCGGCCTGGCCCTCCTGCCGGAGATCCTCCCCCAGTTCCAGGCGGAGTTCCCCATGGTGGAGTTCTCCCTGTTTGAGGGCAACTCCACCCACCTGGAGGACGAGCTGGCCCACGGCCGGGTGGACCTGATCGTCTGTTTCCAGCCCATCATGATGGAGGGGGTGGAGGTGGTTCCTCTCACCGAGGAGACGCTGATGATGGTGGTCCCCAAGTCCTTCACCGACGAGATCTTCGGGGAGCGGGCCGGCGAGATCCGGGAGCAGTTCTCCTCCGGGGCGGACATCGACTCCTTCCAGCACATGCCCTTCATCCTCATCAAGCGGGGCAACCGCACCCGCAGCACGGTGGACCAGTATTTCAGCCGCCACTTCTTCAAGCCCAAGCTGATTCTGGAGACCGAGAACACCATCACCACCCTGGCCATGGCGGAGGCGGGCATCGGCATCACCATCTGCCCGGAGCTGTTTTTAAAGACCATCCACGTGACCTCCTCCCGCTCCGCCTCCGACCCCCTGGACTTCTTCCCCCTCACCGACCCCTCCACCATCTGCAAGCTGGTGGTGGGCTACCGCCGGGACCGGTACCTGTCCCACTTCGGCGAGCGGTTCATCCAGCTGGCGCAAAACGTCCTGGGAACTGCCGAGGAGCAGCCAGCCGGTGCATGACCCCCTCCCTCCGCACACCGCATCCACAGCGACGGCCCCTCTATGGGGCCGTCTTTATTATTTCCCGAAAAAGTCTGTCACGATCCGGGCCGCTGATTCGTATACCCGGTGAAAGGAGGATGAGGCCATGACGGAATGGAGCCAGCCGGACCAGGCGGAGCGCTTCGTCCGGGAGTACGCCGACCCCATCCTGCGGGTGTGCGCCGCCTACTCCCTGGGCCGCTCGGACGCCCAGGACATCTGCCAGGATATTTTTCTCACTCTGCTGGAGGGAACACGGACCTTTGACACTCCGGACCACGAGCGGGCCTTTATCCTGCGGTGCGCCATCAACGCCTGCAAGGACATCCTCAAAAGCAGCCGGTTCCGCCGCACCGCCCCATTAGAGGAGGCGGAACGGGTGGCCGCCCCGGCGCCGGGGGAGGAGCATCAGGTGTGGCAGGCGGTGGCGGACCTGCCCGCCAAGGAGCGCATCTTAGTATATCTGTTTTACTGCGAGGGCTACAGCCTGGAGGAGGCCGCCCGGATGTGCGGCTGCTCCTACGCCGCCGCCCGGCAGCGGCTGAGCCGGGCCAGAAAACGCCTGCGGATGGAATTGGAGGTTTGTGACCATGGATGATTTGAGACATTCCTTTCCCCCCATCTCCTTCACACCGGAGGAGAAAGAACATCTGGCCGCCCGGCTGAAGGCGGCCGCGGAACAGGAGGAGACCATGAACAACACCAGACGGCACACCATCCGGCACGTCAGCCGGCGAATCGCCATCGGAGCAGGGGTGGCGGCCGCCCTCACCACCGGGGCCCTGGCCGCCGCCATGAACGGCGGCCTGCTGAATTACTTTGACGCCCGTTCCCCTGAGGCTCGGAATGCGTTAGAGGAGAGCATCTACCAGTTAAACCGCAGTGAGACCTACAACGGGTGGACGGTGGAGCTCACCGACTGCGTGGGAGACGATAACAACGTCTATCTGTGGGTGGATGTGACCGCCCCGGAGGGGACGGTTTTGGAAGCTCCCAACGACGGCTATCTCTACACAGATTTCTCTCTGGAGCTTCCAAAGGATATTCTAGGCACTTCAGGGGGCGGAGTGACGCCCATTCCCGACCAGGACCCGCAGGACAACCGCATTTCGTTTTGTCTCGACCTGGGCGTCCACGACGGCACTCTGCGGGGGCAGAGCGTGGACCTGACGCTGGAGACTATTGTGGACCGCTGGTGGAGCGACCCGGGCACCGACGACGCCGTTCTCCACGAGGGAGACGTGACCGGGGCCATCATGGACCACGCCTGGGTCTTTGAGGACGTGGCGCTGGACTTCCCGGACCAGGCTGTCCGTCTGACGCCTGAGCTGGAAATCCCCTATCGGGACGGGACTGCCACGCTGACCGAAATTGAGATCACCCCGCTGACCACCACGGTGCGGATCGAAGGTGGTTCCTGCTACGACCACCACGGCCGGGCGGCGGCAGAGGCGGCGGGAAGCAAAATCCCAGTCTCCTCTGATCCCGACACCTGGTTCGACTGCTGGCATGCCCTGGAAACTACGCTGGTCATGAAGGACGGCACCATTCTGGAACCGCCGGAGTGGTGCGGCATGGGGGGCTCCAGCTGTCAGGACGGGGTCAGCAGCGACACCTATACGGGCGTTCCCTATGTACAGAAGGCATTCCAATACGCAACAAACAGCAATCTGATCCCACCCCGGGTCATCGACCCCAGCCAGGTGGATTATATCCTGGTGTGCGGCGTGCGCATCGATATGCCCCAGTAAATATGTGGACAACGCGACGTTTTCTCTATCGCCCCCTCATCCGCCCCCTTCGGGGGCACCTTTCCCCCAGGGGGAAGGCTTTTTGCAGGGGAAGGTTTGCGGGCGGCTGATAGCCGCCCCTACGGCGTTTTGCGGGAAGTGACGGGCGGGTCTGGGACCCGCCCCTACGAAATTTGGGCGGAGCTTCCGGTTTTGCCGCAGGGCCGGCGACCCCGGCGGCCTGCGGGCGCACACTGTGCGCCCCTACAAAAATACGAAAACCTGCCCGGTGAACGCCGTAGGGGCCGGTCCCAGACCGGCCCGCAGATGTACGGCGGTGCGCCGAGGCCGTCGCGCCCTACGGTCCTGTAACCTCCGGAGCGGGCGGCCACATGGGGCCGCCCCTACGGGCAAATCGGAACATTTTGGAACGGGCGGGTGAGGACACCCGCCCCTATAAAACATTCCGGGATATTTGTAGGGGCCGGGCACTGACCGGCCCGCGGGCGGCCAAAGGCCGCCCCTACAGAGAAAAACGGCGGCAAACCTCCCCACCTTCATAAAATCTTAAGGGGTTCTTAATTGATTTTCCTCCCTCCCCGGCATATACTCAGTGTACTAATACAGTTCATACAGATATCAGATATGAGCGGAAAGGAGGAAGCGCATGCTGAATCTGGACTACCGGGACGCCCGGCCCATCTATGAGCAGGTGCGGGACGGCCTGCGCCGCCTGATGGTCACCGGGGCCATTCAGGAGGGGGAGAAGCTGCCCTCGGTGCGGTCCCTGGCCAGCCGCCTGGCCATCAACCCCAACACCATTCAGCGGGCCTACGAGTCCCTGGAGGCGGAGGGCTACCTGTACTCCGTGCCGGGGAAGGGCTCCTTCGCCGCCCCCCACACGGGGGTGGACCAGGGGCGGAAGGAGGAGCTGCTGGGCCGCTTTGACGCGGTGGCGGCGGAGCTGCTGTTCCTGGGCGTGGGAGGAGAGACGCTGGTGGAGCGGGTGCACCGGCTGGAAGGAGGAGAAACGGCGTGATCCAAGTCAACAATGTGGTAAAGACCTTCGACGGGTTCCGGGCCCTGGACGGCCTGACCATGTCGGTGGAGGGGGGCTCCATTTACGGCCTGGTGGGCCCCAACGGAGCGGGCAAGTCCACCATCCTGCGGCATATCATGGGGGTGTACCGGCCCGACTCGGGCTCCATTCTGGTGGACGGCCAGCCGGTGTATGAAAATCCGGCGGTGAAGGGCCGTATGGCCTGGATTCCCGACGACCTCTACTACTTTCTGTCCGCCTCCACCCGGGACATGATGCGGTTTTACCGGGGGCTTTACCCCCAGTTTGACGACAAGCGGTACCAGGCCCTGCGGGACGCCTTCCCCGCCGTGGATGAGGCGCAGCCCATCCGGCGGCTGTCCAAGGGCATGCAGAAGCAGTCCGCCTTCTGGCTGTCCCTGTGCTGCATGCCGGACATCATGGTGCTGGATGAGCCGGTGGACGGCCTGGACCCGGTGATGCGGCGGCAGGTGTGGTCCCTGCTCATGGGGGACGTGGCCCAGCGGGGGACCACCGTGCTGGTGTCCTCCCACAACCTGCGGGAGCTGGAGGACGTGTGCGACCATGTGGGCATTCTCTCCCACGGCAAGGTCCTGCTGGAGCGCTCTCTCACCGATCTCCAGGACAACATCCTGAAATTGCAGGTGGCCTTCCGGGACGGGGAGCTGCCCAGGCTGCCGGAGGAGCTGAACGTGCTCCATGTGACCCAGGTGGGCCGGGTGCACACCCTCATCGTCCGGGGCAGCCCGGAGGAGATCAAGAGCCGGGTGGCCGCCCTGGACCCCCTGTTTCTGGAGGCCCTGCCCCTGTCGTTGGAGGAGATCTTTATTTATGAGCTGGGAGGTGAGGACTATGCGGTCCGGGACATCGTTCTTTAACGGCACCCTGTACCGGAAGGCGTTTTTCCGGTTCTGGCCCATCTGGGCTATCTACGGGATACAGTGGCTGCTGCTGATTCCCATGCCTCTTCTGACCACCGCCCTTCAGGGCCGGAATCCCGGCGCCATCAGCATGGCCGACTATCTGTTCATGATGGCCCAGGAAACGCCGCCTTCCCTTCTGGTCTTTGGCTCCATGTCCGCGGCGGTGGCGGGCGTCATCTGCGCCATGGCTGTGTTTGCCTATCTGTACTCCAGCCGGTCGGCCTGTACCATGCACGCCCTTCCTCTTCGGAGAGAGACTCTGTTTGTCTCCCACTACCTGGCCGGGCTGTCCTTCCTGCTGCTGCCCCACCTGGCGGTGTACGCCCTGACGGTGGCGGTGGAGGCCGCCCTGGGGTGTCTGGGGCTGTGGCCCCTGACTCAGTGGCTGCTGTGCCAAAGCGGGATGTGCCTGTTTTTCTACTCTTTCGCCGTGTTCTGCGCCATGTTTACCGGCAATCTGGTGGCCCTTCCCCTGTTTTACGGCATTCTGAACTTTCTGGCGTATACTCTCACCAGCCTGGCGGAAAACGTGTGCTATGCGTTTCTGTTCGGCTTCCAGCGCTTCCCCAGCGCCCTGTGGGAGGCGGTCGCCTGGCTGACCCCCTGGCTGAGTCTGTCCGATGCCCTCCACATTGACCACTATGTAGATGCAGGTCCGGTTTTGGCGGCACCCTCCACCACGGCGATTTATGCCGCCGCCGGACTGGTCTTTGCCGCGGCCGCCCTGCTGGTATACCGGGTGCGGCATGTGGAGTCCGCTGGAGACGTGGTGGCCGTGAAGGTGGTCCGTCCGGTGTTCCGGTACGGCTTCGCCCTGTGTGCCGGTCTCACCGGCGGGGTATGGACCTCCTCTCTTCTCATGCAGGACAGCACCACCGCCCTCACCTTCTGGGTGGTCTTCTGGGGCATGGTTGGCTGCTTTGTGGCAGAAATGCTGTTGAAAAAATCCTTCCGGGTCCTGAAGGCCTGGAAGGGGAGCGTGGCCTTGGGCGCGGTGATGCTGTTCCTGTGCCTGAGCGTGAGCCTGGACTGGTACGGCTATGAGGACCGGGTGCCCGCAGCGGACCAGGTGGAGTCGGTGGAGATCTACGGCCTGTCCTCCGCCCCCTACGACGGAGCCGACAGCAGCATAACCTTAACCACCCCGGAGAATATCCAGCGGGTCATTCAGTTCCACCAGATGGCCGTCCAGATGGAGGACCAGCAGTACGACGGCCAGAACACAGACGGATACCTATATGTTCATCTGACCTATACCCTGGCCGACGGCCGGGTGATGGAGAGGGTCTATGACAATCTGCCCCTCCGTGAGGACGATCTGAGGACCGAGGGCACCTTTGCCAATTTGGCCAATCAACTTTTGTCCGACCGGGAGCTTGTGGCGGAGATGTACGATTTTGAAACCGTGGAGCAGGGCCGCCTGGTGGAGGCCTATCTGGATTCGGTGTGGAACACCCGAACCCAGAGCTATGAGACGGTATACATTGACGGCTCCACCCAGGCGCTGTATGACGCAGTGAAGCAGGACTTCGCCGAGGGCACCATTGGAATTCGTTATCTACTGGACAACAGCCAGGCGCGGCTGGACAACACCTGCGTCACCGACCTGCACTTCACTGTGGAGGTACCCCAGACCGCCTCCACCCCCGGAACCGGGGACCGGGCCGCCTCGGAGATGGTGAGCTATGACTGGTATATCACCCTCACCCCCAACGCCTCCCACACCCTGGCCCTGCTCCGGGAGCTGGGGGCCCTGGATGAGACCCACGTCGCCCCCACCTATGGGGAATACCTGTTGGATACGGAGACCACCTATGACGGCTACCGCAATCCGGACGGGAGCATCCCCGAGGACATTCTCTACGATGCCCCCGCCACCCGGACAGTGTCCTGAAAAAATGCCGTTACTTTCCCGCCGTTCAACGGCGGAAAAGTCCTCGCTGCGCTCGCTGAACGCCTTGCTCTGCAAGGCATTGAGGGCATTTGATCCCACTCGAGGCGGGCTGCCGCCCCCTCGAGCTCCCCCGCCAATACTCGGGCTGATTCGTCTAAACAGAGGTTTTTCGACAAGCTGAGCCGGCCCCGGACCACAAAAATGGTCCGAGGCCGGTTTTCATTTTATTTCCGTTTGACCCGTCTCCACGCCCCGCCCGCGGCGTTTCCCGCCAGGGCCGGGAGGGTGAACAGCAGGCTGTGGAACAGGGCCGTATGGTTGTAGGCGATCAGGGCCACCGGGACATAGAGGAGGCCCCCCGCCAGGGGGTACAGGGGGCAGAAGCCCTCCCTCCGCCCCAGGGACAGGCCAGAGAAAAAGCTCCCCACGGGCAACAGCAGCCAGGGGTAGAGGAGTGCCCGGAGTACCGGCACATCTGCCGCGTCAAAGGGTGTGAGGACCAAGGGGAAGATTAGGCACAGCAGGGCGATGAAGGGGAGGTAGGGCAGGGTCTCCCGCCATTTCAGGGGAGATGGGCCGGAAGGGAGGCCCAGTTTTTCCCGGATGGCCATTACTTCTATATACCATCCCACCCACCGACTCAGCCAGATCAACAGATAGACCACCGCCAGCAGGATAAGGTACACCACCATGGCCTGCCACGACCAGGCCCAGCCCAACAGGGTACAGGTGAGGATGAGCAGTCCGGCAGTGACGGCGAAGTGGACCAGGGAGTGAAGCACCAGTTCCCGTCCGCTGTCAGTAAAGGGGAGGGTAGCAATCCCCACCACTGCCCCCATGAGGAAGTATAGGGCAATCTGGATGGCCAGGGCCAGGGGGGCGGAACCCACCAGCGCCTCCAGGTCATAGCTCACCAGCCGGAAGGGGGTGTGGGGCCCCATGGTAATCAGGCCGCCATTGACCAGATCGTTGAACAGTCCGCCCAGAGGGATAAAAATAACCAGACCGATGATTCCCCCGGCCAGGGCCCGGCTTAATACACTCTTTTTATCCTCGAAAAGCATGGTTGCATCCTCCTTTTCCTGGTCAAAGGCCCAATGCCTTTTTGATCTTTTTCACATACCGCCGGGACACATAGCACACCGCCGCCCCGTCCCCCAGGGTCATGCGGATGGTCCCCGTGAGGGACAGGTCCAGGGCCGTGATCTTCCGGTGGGACACCCGGAGAAAGCCCCGGCGGCCCAGCCGCTCCTCCAGCTCATACAGCCGCAGGCGGACGGCGTAGACTCCGGCCTCGGTCTGGGCGGACACCCCCTTGCCGTCGGTGTAGAAGCGGTAGACCTCCCCCGGCTCCAGCAGCACCGCCCGCTCCCCCTGGAAGGCGGGCACCGGCCCCAGGAACACCCCGGACAGGCGCTGGACCAGCTCTTGCAGCTCCGGGGTGTCCGCCCCGGCGTAAATTACCGCCCGGGGCTCCTTCCGCCCGGGCTCCAGTCGGATTTCCACCTCCACGGCGCTCCCTCCCCTCCTGATCTCCTTGGCCCCAGTATACCCGCCTTTTCCGCCCCCGTCCACACTTTCGGGACAGCCGGTTGTTTTCTCCGCCTACTCGGCGGGAGACCCCATGCAGGCAAAAAAATTCCCGGGCCGCAGGCGGCTCGGGAATTTCAGCTTGGTTATCAGCCGATGGCGATGGTCGTGCTCTTGGGCAGCTCCTTCTTCTCCTGCTTGGGCAGGGAGATCTTCAGGATGCCGTCCTCGTACTTGGCCGAGATCTGCTCGGGCTGGATATCGCCCACGTAGAAGCTTCGGCTCATGGCGCCGGCGTAGCGCTCCTGGCGGATATACTTGCCCTCCTGGTCCTTCTGGTCCTTGTCCAGGCCCTTGGAGGCGCTGATGGTCAAGTAGCCGTCCTTCAGGTCCACGTCGATCTCGTCCTTCTTGAAACCGGGCAGGTCGATGTCCACCTCATAGGTGTTCTCGGTCTCCCGCACGTCGGTCTTCATCAGGTTCTTGGCGTGCTTGCCATACAGAGGATTGCGGCCGCCCCACACGGGGAAGCGCATAAAGTCATCGTCAAAGAAATCATCAAACAAACTTTCACCAAACATGCTGGGCAACATAAGTCATTCCTCCATTCTTCGCACTTATTTCTTGCCCTGCGGGGGGAGCCGCATCTTCTCATCCGGCCCCTCTCTCTTGGAACAATTATGTTATAGCACGTTGAATTAGCACTGTCAAGCGGAGAGTGCTAAAATTCATAAAAGAAGCAAAGTTTGTTCACAAATTATACGATTTCCCCAGCTACACCTTACATCTTTCCCCTTTTTTCACATTCCATCCCGCGCCGCGCGCCCCGCTGCCGCGGCCAGCGCGGCGTCCTGCCGCCCCTTTGCGCGCTCCAGGTCCTCAAAGTCCCCCAGGGCCCGCAGGTCCACGTGGGAGGCGTCCACCCCGGCGTCCGGGTGCTCCGCCCACTGGGCCAGGGTGGAGGGGAAGGTCCCCTCCAGCTGTCCCCGGACGCTTTCGGAGCGCAGGCGGCACACCTCCAGCAGGGTGTCCACCGCCAGCAGGTGGTCCTCACAGGAGCAGAAGGCGGTGGGGTCTTCCTCCACATAGGGGGCGATGAGGGCCTGCGCCTCTCGAACCACCGCCTCACACCGGCCGCTCTCCAGGTACTCCGTGAGAAATTGGTCGAAATAGGCGTGGTACCGGGCAAAATATTCGTCGTTCTTCATCAGATTATGGAACAAGGGCCGTCTCAGCATGACCTCCCCGGAGGCGGGGGTGTTGATAGGCCAGTTGAGGAGCACGTCTGGGTCCCGGATGGGGTCGGTCATCCCCAGGGCGTAGGTGCCGAAGGCCAGATTGTAGTCCCAGGGCAGGATGGAGAGCACCCCGTCCTCCTCATAGAGGAAATAGTTGTGGCCCGTGTGGCCCAGGTAGCTGTCCCAGTTCATCACGAACACCTGGACCACAAAGTAGCGCAGCACCTGGTCCACATTCACCGCCGACTCCAGGGCCTCCCCGGAGGCCAGGGTTTTCAGGGCCTGAATGAGCCGGGCCTGGTCCGCTCCGCCCACATCGAACTTGGCGTTTTCGAAAATGTTGGGATAGCGCTCCGGGTCATCGCCCACATAGCGCAGGGCCACGTCGGCGTTCTCGGCGTTCAGGGAGGTGTAGTCCGGCTTGTAGAGCTGTCCGTGGTCCGCCCCGAAATTCCGCCGGGCGAAGGCCTCCTCCGGCTCCTCCACGGCCAGGAACAGCCCCCAGGGGGAGCCGTTCACCGTCACCCACACGAAGCTCCGCAGGGGGGCGGGCACCCCCATGAACTCCATCATGTCGTAGACCAGATAGGTCTTCAGATAGCTGTTGTCCTGAAAGGAGGCGTCCAGGGAGAATTTGTCCAGGCCGTGGTAACTCCCCCCGTCCACATAGTGGTCGAACTCCAGCTTCAGGCTGTACCGGGCGAGGCCGTACTCCTCCGTCAGCCGCCGGGAGTTGTTCCCCTTGGCCCGCAGGCCCACCTGGCGGAACTCCTCCCCGTCCACGGACACCGTACAGGGGATGTACTCCTCCTCCGGCGCCTCCGCGATAAACTGCGCCCAGTCCTCCACCTGAATGTCCACGGTGTGGACCCGGCTGTCATCGAACAGGCGGTAGGAATATTCCGGGGCGGCGGAGGCGGGCTGGAGCCCCAGGGCCTCCCCGAAGAAGAGCAGGCCGGTGAGGGCCATGGCCAGTGCCATGGCCAGGGCGCAGAGCCGGTCGATCTGTCTGTGGCGGATCATGGTCTCAGCCCATGTAGTCCCCGTTGTAGGAGACCAGGACCACGTGGTCCACCCCCTCCATGGCCCCCAGCTCGTTGACAAAGCCGGTGTCCGCCTCCCGCAGGCGCACCTCGAAGTTCAGCTCGATCTCCCCCGGGGAGACCGCCTTGCTCTTCAGGTTCAGGCGGCGCACCCGGGCCTCCACCAGGGCGCGGACCTGCTCCTCCTCCCGGGGGGAGGCGCAGCGCACCACCAGAATATAGGGGGACTCCCCGTTCTTCTGCCGGGAGAACACCAGCAGGACCGCCCCCACAAAGAGGCTCCCCAGCACCGCCAGGGGGATGAGTCCCGCCGCCAGCACAATGCCCGCCGCGATGGACCAGAACAGGAAGGCGATGTCCATGGGCTCCTTGATGGCGGTGCGGAACCGGACGATGGACAGTGCGCCCACCATGCCCAGGGAGAGGACGATGTTGCTGGTCACCGCCAGGATGAGCAGGGTGGTGATGAGGGTGAGGGCGATGAGGGTCACTCCGAAGCTGGGGGAGTACATGACCCCGCTGTAGCTTCTCTTGTACACCAGGAAGATGAACAGGCCCAGAAGAAAGGCCAGCACAAGGGCCAGGGCGGTGTCCAGCAGGGAGACGCTGTCCAGGCGCTCCAGGAAGCTGGATTTGAAGATGTCCTGAAAGGTGGTCATGGGAAGGCCACTCCTTACCTTAGTTTAGTCGTACCGGCGGCACAGGGCGTACTTGGA
>CASFKT010000119.1 GCA_949295195.1 uncultured bacterium
CCACATCTGGTCCCTCCTCCGGTGCCTGGCCCTGGCCCTCCACTGGTATAACCCCCTGGTGTGGGCGGCAGTCATCTTGTCCAAGCGGGACGGGGAGCTGGCCTGCGACGAGGGGACCATTGCCCGGTTGGGGGAGGCGGAGCGCATCCCCTACGGCCGCACGCTGATCGGGCTGGTGGCCCGGCGGTCCGGGGCTGGCGGGGTGCTGTCCTGCTCCACCACCATGACCGGAGGAAAGAAAACCGTCCAGAGGCGGATTGCCCAGCTGGTGAAACAGCCGGAGACAAAGAAAACCGCCCTCTTTCTGGCGGCGGCCGCCCTGGCTCTGGCGGCGGTGTTTGTGTTTGCAGGTGGAAACTCAGAGCCCAGCTTTGCCCAGCAGCTCCAGGCGGCCCATACCATTCAGGTAACCTTCGACTCCTCCTACAACGACTATGACGCCCCCCGCATCACAGACTCCGATCTGGTCGCTCAGGCCAAGACGATCCTGCTCTCCGGCAACCCCGACAATCACACTGTGGCCCCCGGCCTCCGGTACACCAACACCAGCGTGGAGTTTTTTAACGAAGCAGGCCGGTCCCTGGGCTTCCACTTTCTGTCCAACCAGAGCATGTGCACCTCCCTGTATGAGCTGGCCAGGGAACAGGAGAACCGAACCCAGAGTCAAAACACCTTCCGGGTGGAGCATCCCGCATTCAAGGCCCAGCTGACAGAGCTGTTTTTGAACGACCCGGAGTGCGTGGCTCAGAACCAGTCCCCGGACTATGACATGGCCGACTGGCTCACCAACTGGACCACCTTCTATGAGGTGAGCTACGGCGTGCCCTGGTGGGACCCGGAGGCCCCGGAGGGGTGGTACGCCCGGGCCGTGGACGCGGGGAGCTGGTACACCATCGCTATTCCCGACCACCTGGTGGATGCGGTGCTGGAGATCTGCCGGGGAGCAGCTCAGGACACTGCCGCCGATGCCGCCTCATCCTCTGAAATGGCCGCCGCCCTAGAGCAGACTGTCTCCCTCCACGCGAGTTTTGGATCGCTCTCCAGCTTTATCGGCCCGCCGATTACCGACTCCGACCTGGTCAATCAGGCCAAAGAGATACTGCGGTCTGGCGACCCTCAGTCCGATACTACTGCTTTCGCAGACCTGTATTACGGCTCCAGCGTGGAATTTTTCGGAGCGGACGGACACTCTCTGGGCCGCTATCCCCTGTCCAACCGGGATATGTGCTCCGCCCTTGGTTCTCTTGCCCATGAACAGATGGAACGCAATCAAATTGCCGACACCCTGGCCTCGGCCGACTACCTCCAGGCGGAGACCGTTCTCATCCCAGCCCTGCTGTCCGACCCGGACTGGGAGACAGCGGTCAAAACCCTGGACTATCAGCCGGAGGACTGGTCGGCTTGGCTGTCTTTGTGCCTGGAGTCCCTGGGGCTGGCGCCCTACTACAACCCAGAGGCGGAGCTTTTCATCTTTAACTCCCCCACTGGGACGCGGATCTCGCTGCCCGAGTCCCTGCTTCAGCCCCAAGAGCTCTTTTCCCGCAGCGCCAGTCCAACCCGGGTAACCGTTTCCAGCTCCTCTGCGGACGTTGAGGAGGCAGCCGCAAGCTTTGGAACCGCTTTGGCCCAATTCTACCTGGACCTAGATCCCCGCCATCCCAAGGCGGTCACCTCTGCCCAGCTTGCCCAAGCGGAGGTCTACGACACCGGCGAAACCGCGTTCTGTGCCCGGATCACCTTGGCTCTGGACCCGGTGGAACCCAACACCGTTTACTGGATGGCCGGGGCCGGAATTGATCTGGCGGAGGCGGACAGCCCCTGGGCCGGCCTCTGGCTGGACACCCTGGAATACCGGCTGGAGCGGCAGGCAGACGGCTCCTGGCGGTGCACCGGTGCAGCCACCGGGGGCCTGCGGGCGGACTGACTCCTAAAATCAAAAAACCGGCTCTGTTTTTTCAGACAGAGCCGGTTTTTTGACCGTCTGCGGGCGGATGATATCCGCCCCTACAGTTGTTTATGCTCTCTCTCCCACCGCCGCGCCAGGGCCAGAGCGGCCAGGGCGGCCAGGGAGCCCACCAGCGCCCCCGCCAGCACGTCGCTGGGGTAGTGGACCCCCACATACAGCCGGGACAGGCCCATGCACACGGCGCTGACCACCGCGGCGATCCGGGCCCACCGGGCCGAGCAGGTCCCCGCCCAGGCCAGGCCGGCGGCAAAGGCGGCGCAGGTGTGCCCCGAGGGGAAGGAGTTGGGGTCCCCGGAGGTGAGCAGGGGGATAAGGCCCTCCACCACCGTGTAGGGCCGGGGCCGTTGGACCAGGTTTTTCAGCACCACATTGGTGCACAGCGCCCCCAGCAGCAGGGCCAGCAGGGCCGCCGCCCCCACCTTCCGGGTGGGCCTCCAGCACAGCAGGGCCAGGGACAGCACAATCCACAGCAGCCCCCCGTTGCCCAGGGTGGTGTAAAACTCCACCAGGGGGTTGAGCCACCCCTGGCGGACCGTCTCCTGAATCCACAGCAGAATGGTCTCATCCACAGTTTGCATGATTTCCAGCATGGATTTTTGGGACCTCCTCCCTTGACCCCGCATGCCGGGGCCGATATAATAAGTAAGGAATATCAGTATCTTTTTTTACATGGTTTTAACCGTGTCTGCGTATTATACCCGCTTTTTCCGCTCCGCGCAAGGGCGTTTTGGAGCGTATTTTCCTAGGAGGCCCCCATTGAAACAGATCGTCTGTCTCTCCAACGAGCCCTGGAGTCCCTCCCCCGGGCGCACCCAGCAGCTGGTGGCCCGGCTGAAGGACGTGCAGGTGCTCTACTTCTCCCCCGCCGAGAGCTGGCGGGACCAGCGCTTCCGGGGCAAGGGCCGGGCGGTGAAGCCCAACATCACCACCTACACCCTGCCCCCGCTCCTCCTCCCGGTGGACGAGCGGTATGGGGAGCTCTTTCAGCTGGGCCAGCGGAAGCTGGCCCGGTATATCGCCGGGAAAATGGCCAAGCACCGGTTCCGCGCCCCCCTGCTGTGGACCACCTGCCCGGAGCAGGTCCACCTGCTGGACCGGCTGGACTACGACGGACTGGTGTACGACTGCGACCGGGAGTGGGACGACCTGCCCCCCGCCTGGGAGGGAGTGCTCTCCTCCACCGCCGACGTGGTGTTCGCCGCCTCCCAGGGGCTGGCCGACCGGCTCTCCCCGTGCAGCAGCAACATCGCCCTGCTGCCCAACGGGACCGCCTACCCCCTGTTTGCCAAGGCGGCCCGGCCCCCGGAGGACCGCCCGCCCCGGAGGACCGCCCCCACCTTCGGGTGGGCGGGGACCATCCACCCCGACCTGGACCTGTCCCCCGTCCTGCACGCCGCCCACGCCCATCCGGAGTGGAATTTTCTGCTCCTGGGCCGCCGGGAACCCAACCCCCTGGTGAAAAAGCTCAAGCGGCTGCCCAACGTGTCCTTCCTGCCCCCCTGTCCCCAGATGGAGGTGCCCGCCTACCTGGCCCGGTGCCAGGTGTTGATGGACTTTCTCCGGGAGGAGCAGCCGGACAGCGACGTGATCCCCACCCGCATGTACGAGTACCTGTCCACCGGGCGGCCCATCGTGGCCATGCTGTGGCCCGACCAGGTGGAGCCCTTCCCCGACGTGGTGTACGGGGCCCACTCCAACCGTGAGTTCGTCACCCTGTGCGAGCACGCCCTGGAGGAGCTCCCCTCCCTGGTCACCCAGCGCCGTCTGGACCACGGGGCCCAGGCCGCCTGGTCGGTGCGGGCCGGGCGGGTCTCCCGCATTCTGGCCACCGCGGGGCTGCTTTGACCGCCCTTGTGCAGGAGGCCGCCAACTTTTTTGTCTGAATCGGCGTCCGCCATTGTTCAAGCCTACGAATTTCCGCCGTCCTCTTGCAAACCCCATGTTTTTTCGATAAAATAGGTTCCTAAAACGATGCGTGTTGGGGGGTAATTCCATGGTCCTGGAGGGACTGTGCGGCTTTTCCCGGGCAGGATGGTCTGCCCTGCGCCCCGGCGCGCCCAAATTTGAGAAGTAACCTACCCTCAGGCTGTCTGTACCCGCAGGCAGCCTTGGATTTTTTCCGCCTGGAGCTGTATTTGCGCAGGATGGCTTCAAACCGCCTCCGAATATGCCCCGCCGCGGGAAAACAAGAAAGGAGCGTCTTTTTATGAAAAAGGTAGCTGTCATCATGGGCTCCGACTCCGACTGGCCGGTGGTCAAGGGGGCCTGCGCCCAGCTTCAGGAGTTCGGCATCCCCTATGAGGCCCACATCCTGAGCGCCCACCGCACCCCCGCCGCCGCCGCGGAATTTGCCCGGGGGGCCCGTCAGAACGGCTTCGGCGTGCTCATCTGCGCCGCCGGCATGGCCGCGCACCTGGCCGGAGCCTTCGCCGGCAACTCCACCCTGCCCGTCATCGGCATCCCCATGAAGGGGGGCGCCATGGACGGTCTGGACGCCCTGCTGGCTACCGTCCAGATGCCCAGCGGCATCCCCGTGGCCACCGTGGCCATCAACGGGGCCAAGAACGCCGCCGTGCTGGCCGCCCAGATCCTGGCGGTCTCCGACGACGCGCTGGCCGCCAAGCTGGACGAGGCCCGGGAGAAGATGGCCCAGCAGATCGCCGAGAAAGAGGCCAATCTCCAGGCGGAGCTGTAATTTTGAATCCGTCCGGCGCAGCCGGACACCATCACTGTCAATTGTCAATTGTAAATTGTCAATTCTCCTATTTAAAGAAGTAGGGGCGGATATCATCCGCCCGCAAAAAGCGAAACAGCATAAGGTTCGGGCGGCTGATAGCCGCCCCTACATCCCGTTTATTCTCTGTATGTAATAGAATACCAGATGAAAAAATGATCTGTTTTATGAAAGGAAGGTCTACTATGAACAAGATCGAGCAGCTGTACGAGGGCAAGGCCAAGAAGGTCTACTCCACCGAGGACCCCAACGTGGTCATCGTGTCCTACAAGGACGACGCCACCGCTTTTGACGGCCTGAAGAAGGGCACCATCACCGGCAAGGGCGCCATCAACAACCAGATGACCAACTACCTGATGCAGCAGCTGGAGAAGGCCGGCGTGCCCACCCACTTCGTGGAGGAGCTCAGCGAGCGGGAGACCGCCGTGAAGAAGGTGTCCATCGTCCCCCTGGAGGTCATCATCCGCAACATCTCCGCCGGCTCCTTCGCCAAGCGCTACGGCGTGGAGGAGGGCATCGTGTTCGACGAGCCCACCATCGAGTTCTCCTATAAGAACGACGATCTCCACGATCCCCTCATCAACAGCTATCACGCCGTGGCCCTGAAGCTGGCCACCTGGGACGAGATCGACACCATCAAGAAGTACGCCTTCCAGGTCAACGACTTCCTGAAGAAGACCCTGGCCGAGTGCGGCGTCACCCTGGTGGACTTCAAGCTGGAGTTCGGACACCTGCCGGTTCTGGGACTCCAAGACCGGGGAGAAGCTGGACAAGGACCGCTTCCGCCGGGACCTGGGCAACGTGGAGGGCGCCTATCAGGAGATGGCCCGCCGTCTGCTGGGCAAGTAATTCTGCATCTATAAGCGACTGTGCCGCCTGCGGCGGCACAGTCGCCACGGAAAACTTCGAGTAACTACAGGGAGGACATAATGGGCGGCTTTTTTGGCGCAGTAGCACACCAGGACGTGACCCTGGATATTTTCTTCGGAGTGGACTACCACTCCCACCTGGGGACCCGCCGGGGCGGCATGCTGATCCACGATCAGCAGGACGGCTTCCAGCGGCAGATCCACTCCATTGAGAACACTCCGTTCCGGACCAAATTTGAAAAGGACCTGACCGAGTTCCACGGCCAGAGCGGCATCGGCTGCATCAGCGACACCGATCCCCAGCCCCTGCTGGTGCGGTCCCACCTGGGGCTTTACGCCATCACCACGGTGGGCATCATCAACAACGCAGAACAGCTGATTCAGACCTACTTCTCCGACCACGGCCACCAGTTCATGGCCATGAGCTCCGGCAAGGTCAACTCCACCGAGCTGGCCGCCGCCCTCATCAACCAGAAGGACAACCTGGTGGACGGCATTCTCCACGCTCAGGAGATGATCCAGGGCTCTCTCACCCTGCTCATCCTCACCGAGAAGGGGGAGATCATCGCCGCCCGGGACCGGGTGGGCCGCCTGCCGGTCCTGATCGGGCAGAAGGAGGGGGCCCACTGCGTCTCCTTTGAGTCCTTCGCCTACCACAAACTGGGCTACACCGACGCCTATGAGCTGGGCCCCCAGGAGATCGTGCGCATCACCGCCGACGGGTTCGAGACCCTCTCCCCCGCCGGGAAGGAGATGAAAATCTGCGCCTTCCTGTGGACCTACTACGGCTACCCCAACTCCAACTACCAGGGCATCAACGTGGAGGTCATGCGCTACCGCAACGGAGAGATCATGGCCCGGGACGAGATCAGCCGGGGGGCCCTGCCCAAGGTGGATTACGTGGCCGGCGTGCCCGACTCCGGCCTGCCCCACGCCATCGGCTTCGCCAACCGCAGCGGCAAGCCCTTCGCCCGGCCCTTCGTGAAGTACACCCCCACCTGGCCCCGCTCCTTCATGCCGGCCAACCAGGAGGTGCGCAACCAGGTGGCCAAGATGAAGCAGATCCCCGTCCCCGAGCTCATCGAGGGCAAGAAGCTGCTGTTCGTGGACGACTCCATCGTCCGGGGCACCCCCAGCTGCGGGAGACGGTGGAATTTCTCTACGAGTCCGGGGCGGAGGAGGTCCACATGCGCTCCGCCTGCCCCCCCATCATGTACAGCTGCAAGTACCTGAACTTCTCCCGGGGCAACTCGGACATGGACCTGCTGGCCCGCCGCACCGTCCAGGAGCTGGAGGGGGACGAGGGACAGCAGCACCTGGAGGAGTACGCCGACGGCACCAGCGAGCGCGGTCAGTGCATGCTCAAGACCATCTGCGAGAAATTCGGCTTCACCTCCCTGGGCTACCAGTCCCTGGACGGCCTGCTGGAGGCCATCGGCCTGGACCGGGACAAGGTGTGCACCTACTGCTGGAACGGCAAGGAATAAACGCGATGCGTTTATTCCAAATGCAGAATGCAGAAATGCAGAATGCAGAATGAATGCGGCTGCCTTCGGCAGCCAGCATTTTGGATTTGTGTCGTGCCCCATAATATACAAATGATCGGTATCCCAAGTCAGCCAGATGCGGTGCATTTGCAGAGCGGTCCCGCCATTCTGCATTCTGCACTCTGCATTCTGCATTCCAATCTCTGGAGGTTCTTTACATGAAAAACTCTCACTCTGAGTCTTACGCCGCCGCCGGTGTGGACGTGACCGCCGGCTATGAGGCGGTGGAGCGCATCAAGCCCATGGTGGAGTCCACCTACATCCCCGGGGTGATGGGCACCCTGGGCGGCTTCGGCGGCATGTTCGCCCCCGATATGACCGGCATGAAGAAGCCGGTGCTGGTGTCCGGCACCGACGGCGTGGGCACCAAGCTGAAAATCGCCTTTCTGATGGACAAGCACGACACCGTGGGCATCGACTGCGTGGCCATGTGCGTCAACGACATCGTGTGCGGGGGCGCCGCTCCCATGTTCTTCCTGGACTACATCGCCTGCGGCAAGAACCACCCCGCCCGCATCGCGGACATCGTCTCCGGCATCACCGAGGGCTGCCGCCAGGCGGAGTGCGCCCTGGTGGGCGGCGAGACCGCCGAGATGCCCGGCTTCTACCCCGAGGAGGAGTACGACCTGGCCGGCTTCTCCGTGGGCATTGTGGACGAGGAGAAGATCATCGACGGCAAGAAGCTGTCCCAGGGGGACGTGCTCATCGGCCTGGCCTCCTCCGGCGTCCACTCCAACGGCTTCTCCCTGGTGCGGAAGATCTTCGACGTGGAGCACGCCGATCTGAAGACTCCCCGGGACGACCTGGGCGGCAAGAGCCTGGGCGAGGCCCTGCTGGCCCCCACCCGCATCTACGTGAAGGCGGTGAAGGCTCTGCTCAAGGGCGGCGTCGACGTCCACGCGGTGAGCCACATCACCGGCGGCGGCTTCTATGAGAACGTGCCCCGGATGATGACCGACGGCCTCACCGCCCAGATCCACCTGGACTCCTTCCCCCGCCTGCCCATCTTCGACCTGATTCAGAAGACCGGAAACATCCCGGAGCGGGACATGTACAACACCTTCAACATGGGCATCGGCATGGTGCTGGCCCTGCCCGCCGGCCAGGCCCAGCAGGCCCTGGAGATCCTGTCCGCCGCCGGCGAGACCGCCTATCAGATCGGCGAGGTGATCTCCGGCGAGGACGGCGTCGTCCTGGTGTAATTTTGGGTAGGGGCGGATACTATCCGCCCGCTTTCCCGCGGCTGTCCTTTTCCGCGGGCGGCTGATAGCCGCCCCTACATCCGAGGAGGTTTTCTTCATGTCCAAACGCATTGCCGTGCTGGTCTCCGGCGGGGGGACCAATTTACAGGCCCTCATCGACGCCCAGGCCCGGGGTGAGATCGTCAATGGGGAGATCGTCCTGGTGATCTCCTCCACCCCCAGCGCCTACGCCCTGGAGCGGGCCGCCAAGGC
>CASFKT010000120.1 GCA_949295195.1 uncultured bacterium
TGGAGCAGGTGAAGGGAATCGAACCCTCGTGTTCAGCTTGGGAAGCTGACATTCTGCCATTGAACTACACCTGCATGTCGATTGCCTATCTAATATAGCATAGATGCCAAGGTAATGCAAGAAAAACTTTTCGTCACAGGGCGCAGTTTTTTCCACAGCGGGAGGACGGGAGGAGAGGCCTCTGTGGCGAAAATGCTTTGTACAGTTTTGATGGCAAAAACATCGCGAAAAAGTTATAATTTTGGAGATAAATAGGTTATTTTCATACATGTCAGAAAAAATAAACAAGAAATTCACAGAAAGTATAGTGAAAATTGCCCTTGTATTGGCGGGGTGAATTAGTTACAATGTGGTAACAAAAGTAACAAACAGTTGCTTTTGCTGTCACTTTTGTTGACATAATTTTGTAACCATAGGAGTGAAGACAATGACACGAAAGCTGTGTTCGCTGCTGATCAGCTCCTTTGCTGTGCTCCTGCTCATGGGAGCCGGTGTGGAGGAGGACTCCGCTGCTCTGGTAGACGAGAGCGGTTCCGAGGCCGTACAGACAGCAGCCGCCCAGGTGGAGACGGAGGAACAGGCCGAGCCTGTGGCTGCCGTATCCGGGGAGAGTGTGTTGTCCCAGGTGGAGGAGGTGGACCCCACCCTGACGGTGGACGGTCAGCCGGTCCCTGCCGATGTGGCAAAGACTTATCGCGGCGATACGACTTATGTGGCGTTGGTTCCCATGTCCGAGTGTCTGGACTCTACGATCCAGAGCAAGTGGGACGCCGGTACCCGCACGGCGACGGTGCACAATGACAAACTGGTCCTGACTGCAAAGGCGGGGGACCTGTATCTCACCGTCAACGGCCGGTACCTCTATACCCCGGAGGGAATTCAGATCGAGAACGGCAAGATCATGGTTCCCCTCTCCGCCCTGGTGAAAGCCTTTGATGGGTCTCTGACCTGGAACGGCACCACCGGCATGACCGCGGTGACCCGCGGGAGCGGCGCGGCCAAGTCCGGGGATCAGTATTACAACGCCGACGACCTGTTCTGGCTCTCTCGGGTCATCTATACCGAGAGCGGGAACCAGCCCCTGGAGGGAAAAATGGCGGTGGGCAACGTGGTCATGAACCGCGTGAATCACCCCTCTTTCCCCGGCACCATTGAGGGAGTACTGGCACAGAAGAACCAGTTCACCACCTATTGGAGCGGCCACATCGCCCGCAGCACCCCCAACGCTGAGAGCGTGATTGCGGCCAAGCTGGTGCTGGACGGCGGCGTGGTGGAGGAAGTAAAGAACGCCCTCTATTTTGATTCCGCGGTCAACAGCTGGGCCTCCCGAAATCGGACCTGCGTGGCCGTCATCGGCGGGCACCGGTTCTACGCCTGACCGGGAGCCGTTCCCGCGGCATAAGGCACGAAGAAGCAAATCCCTAAAATTCACGGACTGTGGATTTTAGGGGTTTCTTTTTTGTATATTCATGTATATAATAATCTCTGCTGAATCTGCGGCGCCGGGCGGAATTTCCCGCGGGCGCTGAGCGAGAGGCCGGAGCGGAAGCCGGCCGAGGCTTGCGGATTTACCGCGCAGGCTGTATAATGACAGAGACAAGACTATCACAGGACCCGGTGGACGGAGGAAAAAACATGACAAGAAACAATGCCCGCGAAATCGCGGTACATCTGGTATTTGGACTGGAATTTGGGGCCAGAAGCGCGGAAGAAGTGCTGAAAAGTGAGCTCAGCCGGGAGCGCTTTGAGACCCTGGGGCAGGAGTCCCCCCTGTACGCCCAATACCCCAATGAGAAGCAGCGGGAATACATCCGGGCCCTGGTGGAGGGGGTCTACGCCCACGGAGAGGAGCTGGACGCCTACATCAGCCGCTACGCGGTGGGCTGGTCCCTGAGCCGGATTCCCCGCATGGCCCGGGCCATCCTGCGCACCGCCATGTATGAGGTGCTGTATATGCCCGATGTGCCCAACGCCTCAGCCATTGACGCCGCCGTGGAGCTGACCAAGCAGTACGAGCCCCAGGAGGTGGCCTCTTTCGTCAACGGGATTTTGGGCACCTTTGTCCGCACCGAGCTGCCGGACGAGCCCGTTGTGAACCATGCCGGTATTGGGGCTGGACACCAGCAACTATACCACCTCCGCCGCCGTGTTTGACGGGGAGGGGGGACGAAACCAGGGACGGCTGCTGGAGGTGCGCCCGGGGGAGCTGGGCCTGCGCCAGAGCGACGCCCTCTTTCAGCATGTGAAGCACCTGCCGGAGGTGGTCACTGCTCTGGTGGGAGAGGAGGGACTGGGAAACATCCAGGCCGTGGGGGCCAGCACCCGCCCTCGGGCGGTGGAGGGCTCCTATATGCCCTGCTTTCTGGCGGGAGCCTCCCAGGGCCAGGTGCTCTCCCAGGTGCTGGGGGTGCCCTTTTACGCATTCTCCCATCAGCAGGGGCACCTGGCGGCGGCGGCTTGGTCCGCCGGGCGGCTGGACCTGCTGGACCGGCCTTTCTTGGCCTGGCATCTGTCCGGGGGTACCACCGAGCTGCTCCGGGTGGAGCCGGAGGAGGACGGGGTGGCCGTCCGGGCGGAGATCCTGGGGGGGACCAGCGACATCTCCGCCGGGCAGCTTATCGACCGCACCGGCGTGCTGCTGGGCCTGCCCTTTCCCGCAGGGAAAGAAGTGGAGAAGCTCAGCCGCCAGGCGCAAAAGCGGGAATCTTATAAGGTGAAGGTGAACGGCCTCACCTTCTCCCTGTCCGGCATGGAGAACAAGGTGCGGCAGATGGTCCAGAGAGGGGAAGAGCCGGCGGAAATCGCCTGGTTTGCCCAGGAGACCGTCTGTCGGGTGGTCCAGGCCTGCACCAAGGCGGCCATGGAGGAGTACCCCGGCCTGCCGGTGCTGTGCTCCGGAGGGGTGGCCTCCAACGGCCGGCTGAAGGAGCTGCTGCGCCAGAACTGCGGGGCCCTGTTTGCCCAGCCCCAGTTCTCCACCGACAACGCCATGGGGACGGCCGTCCTCACCTGGCGGGCGCTGGAGAGGGGGCGGGCGCTGTGAACGCAAGAGGCGAGCAGACCATCCTCACCCCCAGTCAGGTGGGGCAGTATATCAAGGGCTTCATGGACCGGGACCGGCTGCTGTCCGGCCTCCTGGTGCGGGGAGAGCTGTCCAACTATAAGCGCTACCCCTCCGGCCACCACTACTTCACCTTAAAGGACGGGGAGGGGGCCCTGCGGTGCGTCATGTTCCGCAGCGACGCGGCCTCCCTGCGGTTTCAGCCCCAGAACGGTATGCAGGTCATCGCCGCCGGGCGGGTGACCGTCTTTCCACGGGACGGACAGTATCAGCTCTACTGCGTCCGCCTGACCCCGGAGGGGGCGGGGGACCTGGCGGTGGCCTTTGAACAGATGAAGGCCCGCCTGCTCCAGGAGGGGATTTTCGACCCGGCCCACAAGAAGCCCATTCCCAGAATGCCGGGGCGGATTGCCTTGGTGACCTCCCCGGCGGGAGCGGCGGTGCGGGACATGCTCCGGATCCTGGGGGCCCGGTGGCCCATGGCCCGGGTCTATGTCCTCCCGGTGCGGGTCCAGGGGGAGGGGGCGGCGGAGGAGATTGTCGCCGCCATCGGCTGGGCCAACCTCCACCAGGCGGCCGACCTGATCATCACCGGCCGGGGGGGCGGCTCCATGGAGGACCTGTGGGCCTTCAACGAGGAGATCGTGGCCCGGGCCATTTATGACTCTGACATCCCGGTGATTTCCGCTGTGGGGCACGAGCCCGACGTGACCATCGCCGACTTTGCCGCCGACCTGCGGGCGGCCACCCCCTCTAACGCCGCCGAGCTGGCGGTGCCCGACCAGAACGAGGTGTACGCATCCCTCCTGGGGGCGGGCCAGCGGCTGGAGCAGGCGGTTCGTCAGCGGCTCCTGCGGGAGCGGCAGGGGCTGGAGCGCCTGGCCAAGAGCCGAGTGATGACCGAGCCCCAGGCCTATTTTCAGGATAAAAACCTCTATTTGGATCACCTGTCCCAGCGTTTGGGGAGCAGCATGGCCAGCCGGCTGTTTCAGCTGAGAGTTCGCTCTGCCGCCCTGGATAAGGATTTACACCGGGGGCTGGAGATGTGCCTCGCCGGGAAGCAGGAGCGCTTTGCCCGCCTGGCCGCCGCCCTGGATGCCTTGAGTCCGCTGAAGGTACTGGGCCGGGGGTACTCCATTGCCCAGAAGGGGGATGGAGGGGTGATCTCCTCGGTCCGGAGCGTTCAGAGTGGGGAGCGTTTTTCCCTGAGGCTGTCCGATGGAAGTTTGAAATGTATTGTGGAAGGGACGGAAAGGGAGGAGCATTGAAATGAGGTGGAAAGGGCACTGGTTTGGATGCCTTCTCGGAGCCGTCCTGTTGCTGGCCGGATGCCAGAGAACGGAGGAACCGTTGACCACGGTGGAGGGGCAGGATTGGCGGGAGGAGACCCCCGTTTGGTCCATGGTGAGTACTGCTCCAGAGGACTTTGGGATTACCTATGATGATCTGACGGATTTAGATGGTTATCCTCTGGATAAGCTGGCGGCATACTGCCTGGGTGCGGACGGAGTTTTCGCTGAGGACGGTTTTGACCAGTTATACTGCCGTTTTGTGGAGGCACCACGCACTTGGGTGACCTATGTGTCCCTCCTGCCGGAAGAAGAGCAGAAGATCCTTTGTGAACATACTGCTTTGGCGGCCGCCTCTTGGTATGCAGATTCCAATGAGTTTTCTGAAAACCTGGATGTCCTGGAGACGGCGTATTCATCTGGGGCGGAAGAAGTTGTGGTTTCGTTGCTCCGAAGCGAATACGAAAACGCCACAGTATGAGTGGCTTGGACCGGGAGCAGGGATAAGCCTCCGCCCCGCAGGAGAGGCCCCCGCGGAACGGGCGGCCCCGTGTGCCGCCCCTACGGATGAAACAGATTCCTCAGCAGCGGGCGACCGCAAGGGGCGCCCCTACAGTGTATTTGGAGACCATCCCCGCGTTTTGTGGGGGCCGGACACTGGCCGACCCGCTGAGGGACGGAAACCTCCGAGGTGGAGGAGGGGCAAGCCCCCCCTACGGTTCTCCAGGAACACCCCTTGAGTTGGGGAGGGGAGGCCCTTGGGCCTCCCACCAGGGACGTACAGCATCGTAAGAGCCCACCATCATCCGCCTCGCATGCGCTCGGCACCTTCTCCCTAGAAGGGAGAAGGCTTACGGGCGGCTGATAGCCGCCCCTACGGGGGAAAACGGACCTGAAGCGTTGGCTCGACCAAACCAGGCGCGTGGGCGGAACCGCAACAGCCGCAATTCTGGAACAGTCAGGGCCCAGTGGCCCGGAAGGAATTTCGACTGCCACTCAGATTTTGCGCGCCGGAAATTCCCCTGAGTCTGCCAAGTGCGCGTCCTCCGTAATGGGGTCCGGGGAAAGGCGACTATGAGCACAAAGTGCTCATCAGAGCCGTCCCCGGTGGCGTTTTGCCTACTTTGCCGCCAGGGGCAAAGTAGGTCGCCGCCCGCAGGCGGCGAAATTCCTCTGGAAATAAAAATCCAAGAAAGGATGTGGCCCCCATGCCCACCAAGAAGAAACTGACCTTTGAACAGTCCATGGCCCGCCTGGAGGAGATCGTGGGCCTGCTGGAGCGGGGCGACGCCCCCCTGGAGCAGGCCATGGCCCTCTTTGAGGAGGGGGCCGCCATCCTGCGGACCTGCTCGGCCCAGCTGGACGAGGCGGAGCAGAAGGTGAAGCTGCTCACCGCCGGCCCCGACGGCCAGCCCCAGGAGCAGTCCTTCCAGGGGGAGGAGTGACCGATGGACTGGAAACAGTTTGAGACGCAGCTGAAACAGGACCAGAGCAAAGTGGAGGCCGCCCTCCATGCCCGGTTTCAGGACAGCGCCCGGTATGCCGATTTGACTGAGGCCATGGAGTACTCCCTTCTGGCGGGGGGCAAGCGCATCCGGCCGGTGCTCACTCTGGAGTGCTGCCGCCTGTGCGGCGGAGACCCGGAGGCAGCCCTGGACTTTGCCTGCGGGGTGGAGATGGTCCACACCTACTCCCTGATCCACGACGACCTGCCCGCCATGGACGACGACGACCTGCGCCGGGGCCGCCCCACCAACCACAAGGTGTACGGGGAGGCCACCGCCATCCTGGCGGGGGACGGACTGCTTACCGCTGCCTTCCAGGTCCTGGCCGGAGCCAGACTCCCGGCAGAGCGAGTGGTGGAGGCGGTCGCCTGTCTGTCCAGAGAGGCGGGGCCCGAGGGCATGGTGGGAGGACAGGCCCTGGACATGGCCGGAGAGGGCCGCGCCCTCACCCGGAAGGAGCTGGAGCGCCTCCAGAGCCTGAAAACCGGAGCGCTTATCTCGGCGGCGGCGGAACTGGGCTGCATCGCCGCCGGGGGAACGGCGGAACAGCGGGCGGCGGTGCGGACCTATGCCCAGTGCCTGGGCCGGGCCTTTCAGATCCAGGACGACATTCTGGATGTGACAGGGACGGCGGAGGAGCTGGGAAAGCCCGCCGGATCGGACCAGGTCAACGAAAAGAGCACCTTTGTCACCGCCCTGGGCCTGGAGGAGAGCCACGCATTGGTCCACAGACTCACCGATCAGGCGGAGGCGGCTTTGGAAGGGTTTGACCAGCCGGAGTTTCTGATCCAGCTGGCACAGAGTCTGGCCCAGCGGAGAAAATGAAACAGCGCGCTGAAGGGAGGACACAATGGATCACGCCGGCTTTTTAACGGGAAACCTGACCTTGGATCTGGCCATTTTTGCCTGGTTCATCGCTCAGCTGCTGAAGACCCTGATCAATCTGGTGGTAAACCGCAGTCTGGATCTGAAGCGTATGGTGGGAAGCGGCAACATGCCCTCCTCCCACTCCGCCTTCATCTGTGCGGCCACCGCTTCCATCGGCCAGATCTGCGGCTGGCGGGACCCTCTGTTTTCCCTGTCTGCGGCGGTGGCCCTGGTGGTGATGTACGACGCCTGCAATGTGCGAAGGGCGGCGGGAGAGCAGGCGAAGGTGCTCAACTATGTCCGGGAGCACTGGGCCGACCTCCCGGAGGAATTTCAGGGGAAGAAGCTCAACGAGCACCTGGGGCACACCCTGCCTCAGGTGATTATGGGGGCCCTGCTGGGAACCGCCATCGGACTGGTTGGGCCGATGATCTGGTGAGCCGGCTGGGGGACCGGGAGCCTTTAGAGATGTGAGGGATTTTCTTGCAGGAACAGTTGGAGAAAACAAAACGCAGTCCCATCCTGGGGGCGGTCAGCGACCAGGAGGCGGCGGAGCTGTGCCGGACGCTTCGGGAGGAGCTGATCCGGGACGTGTCTCAGACGGGGGGACATCTGGCCTCCAACCTGGGGGCGGTG
>CASFKT010000121.1 GCA_949295195.1 uncultured bacterium
GGCACCGGCGGCAACTCGGGTTCCCAGTCCTCGGTGGCGGTCATCCGCGCCCTGTCCCTGGACGAGATCGACTTCTCGGACCTCATCGCCGTGGTGTGGAAGGAGAGCCGGGTGGCGGTGCTGTGCGGGGTATGCCTGGCCTGCGCCAACTTTGTGAAAATGATGCTGGTGGACCGGCTGCTGATGAACAACCCGGCCGTCACCCCCATGGTGGCCCTGGTGGTGTGCCTCACCCTGGTGTTCACCGTGCTGTGCGCCAAGGTGGTGGGCTGCACCCTCCCCATGGCGGCGGAGAAAATCGGCATTGACCCGGCGGTGATGGCCTCCCCCTTCATCACCACCATCGTGGACGCCCTGTCCCTGCTTATCTACTTCTTCTTTGCCACCCATCTGCTGACGCTGTCCTGATTTGTGGGGAATGCCGCCGCCCCAGCGGGCGGATTCCCTTTTGCTGTGTCCCTTCGCAGGGGGCGGCGGCTTGGTGAGCCGGTTGGCAGGGTTCCGCCCTGTGGGGCAACTCACCTTCTCGCGTCTGCAACAGCATATCGCCGGTTAACGGATAAATTTTTGAGATGCGGCGGGAGGGGCAAGCCCCTCCCCTACGCAATTCTCCAATAAGTTCCTCCCCTAGGCGGGGGAGCCTCGAACAGCGGGCGGCCACACGGGGCCGTCCCTACAGAGAGGGAGAAATCTCCTGGGGCGGGCGGGTGAGGACACCCGCCCCTACGGAGGGAAACGAACCGGGTACGTTGATTCGGACCACCCAGGCGCAGAAGCGGAATCGCACCAGTCACAATTTTTCTTTCGCTCAGGCCCCCAGTGGGGCCGGACGGAAGCGCACCCAAGCACTCCTGATTTTGCGCGCCGGAAGGATTCTGCCCACTTCAAGGGGTAACCCCCGTATCAGGGGTCCGAGGCCGACTCCCCCTGTCAGGGGGAGATGTCGCGTAGCGACAGAGGGGGTAGGGTGGCGGTCCTATGGACCTAGGCGGAGCACAGCGGAGCCGTAGTCCATCGGCCGCGTCCCCGGCGGCGTTTTGGTGACTTTGCCGCCGTGGGCAAAGTCACTCGCCGCCCGCGGGCGGCGAAACTCCCCTGCGTACAAGACCCCGGTCCGAAACCCACTCCGCAGGGTAAAATCCCCAGCGCAGAAGAATAACTATCCCTATGAGGTGATGACCCCCATGAACCGCTATGAGACGCAGCTCCGGGCCCTCCGGGCCGCGTTTCCCTATACCATCCCCATTTTTGCCGGCTTCTGGTTTCTGGGCCTGACCTACGGCATCTACATGAACGTGTCCGGCTTCTCCTTCGTCTACCCCATGCTTATGAGCCTCACCATCTTTGCCGGGTCGGTGGAATTCATCACAGTGAATCTGCTGCTGGGGGCCTTCAACCCCCTCCAGGCCCTGTTTCTCACCCTGATGGTCAACGCCCGGCACCTGTTTTACGGGCTGTCCATGCTGGACAAGTTCCGGGGGCTGGGCTGGAAGAAGGTCTACTTAATCTTCGGCATGTGCGACGAGAGCTTCTCCATCAACTACACCGCCCAGATCCCGCCCGATGTGGACCGGGGGTGGTTCATGTTTTTCGTCACCCTGCTCAATCACTTCTACTGGTTCTCCGGCTCCACCCTGGGGGGCATCTTCGGGGGGCTCATCCAGTTCAACACCGAGGGGCTGGACTTTGTGATGACCGCCATGTTCGTGGTCATCTTCCTGGAGCAGTGGCTCAAGGACAAAGACCACACCAGCGCCCTGGTGGGGCTGGCCGCCTCGGCGGCCTGCCTGGCGCTCTTCGGGCCCGACGACTTTATTATTCCGGCCATGCTGGCCATTCTGGGCTCCCTCACCCTGCTGCGAGGGACCCTGGAGCGGAAGGGGGTGCTGGCATGACCCTGACACAGCAGATCATCACCATCGCCATGGTGGTGCTGGGGACCATGATCACCCGCTTTCTCCCCTTCCTGATCTTCCCCGCGGGGAAAGAGACCCCAAAATACATCCAATATGTGGGCAGGGTGCTGCCAGCGGCGGTGTTCGGCCTGCTGGTGGTCTACTGCCTGCGGTCGGTGGACCTGTTTTCCGGCAGCCACGGCCTGCCCGAGGCCGTCTCCATCGCCCTGGTTGTGGCCCTCCACCTGTGGAAGCGGCAGATGCTGCTGTCCATCGCGGGGGGCACCGTGTGCTACATGCTGCTGGTGCAGCTGGCCTTTTGACGGCCATCCCCCCCCTTGAGACAAGAGAAAAGGAGGCGCTTATATGGCGGACAACACCGGAATCCATCCTCTGCGCTCGCTGAAAAGCGGCGTGTCCCTAATCCTGGCCGGCGTGGCGCTGGCGGCGGTGTGTTTCGGCGCGGGCTTCTTCACCGGCGGCCGTACTCAGGAGGAGCCTCAGCTGTCCTCCGTCACTGTGGAGCAGCAGCTCCAGCAGATCAGCCAGTTGGCCACCACCCAGTACGCCTACACCAATATGGGCCAGTTTGAGCGGGGCAGCGACTTCTATGGAATTCGCATTCCCTTCACCACCAGCCGGTTTATCGTGTCCTACAGCGGGGTCATTACCGCCGGGGTGGACCTGAGCCAGGCCCAGGTGGAGGTGACCGATGAGCAGGTGACCGTTACCCTCCCCGCCGCCCAGATTCTCTCCCATGAGATCGATCCGGACAGCCTGGAGGTCTTTGACGAGACCCGCAGCATCTTCAACCCCATCACCATTCAGGACTACAACGGCTTTCAGGCCGACCAGCAGGGCGTGATGGAGGAGAAGGCCCTCCAGGCCGGCCTCCTCGCCCAGGCCCAGGACCAGGCGGAGGTGGCGGTAACCGGGCTGCTCACCCCCCTCCTGAACGAGGGGCAGGCCCTGGAGGTCCGGACGGCAGAGGCGGAGACATAACAAAACAGCTTGGCGGACAGTTGGTCCGTCAAGCTGTTTTTTGTTTCTACATGGCCTGGATGCGGCCCTGAATGAGCTTGCCCACCGCGTCGGCAAACCAGCCGATGGAGGGGATGCGCAAGAGCTCCTTGCCGTAGATCTGCCGGGCGTTGGGCAGCTCCCGGTCGCTGCCGGTGAAGATACACACAGGGGAGAGGCCGTGCTTGCGCAGTTTTCCCGACTCGTCGGCGGCGTCCTGGACCCCCAGCTTGCCCCCGTAGTCCCGGCCCCCGGGGAGCATGCCCGGGTTGGGGATCTTCTGGTCGTCGTTGGGGTTGGCGTCGGACAGGAGAATCAAAAGCCGGTGGTCGCTCTGCTCCTTCTCCATGAGCCAGTCCATGGCCCGCAGCGCCAGGCCGTCCCGGTTCCAACCGGCGGACACATAGTCGAAGATGGCGTCGTTCTTCCCCGCCTCCTGGTAGTCCCGGAAAATGCGGATTACAGTACAGCCGCTCACCGAGCAGAAGGAGGACACCCGCACCGGGATCTGACACCGGGTGAGGGCGGAGGCGATGAGATAGGCCTGAGTCGATAACTTCTCCTGCTGCTGGTTCTGAGAGGCGGAGGCGTCCAGGAGGATGTCCACCGACAGGTCCCCCAGCTCGCTCTGCTGCCGCTGGACGAACACCCGTCCGTCCCGGAGGGGGCCTGCCCGCCAGGCCAGGCGGGGCTGGAGATTTCCCGCCCGGGTGCGGCTGTCGGTGACGTCCGACTGGAGCAGGATGGTGTTTTGCAGCTGCTGGGCCAGCTGGGAGAGGATGTGCTGGTTCTGCACCAGGCGCGCCTGGTAGTACGCCCGGTTTTTCTCCCGCTGGCGCTGGAACATGTCCCGCTCCCAGGCGGTCTCCTTGCTCACGTGACCGGTGGGCAGCACGCCCTTGGTAAAGTGGAGGCGGCAGTTCTTGTGGTTTCCGGTGCACAGGGCCTTCTCCGCCGCCGCCGTCTCCGAGGGGGGAAACATGGACACCCCGAAGCAGTTTTCCACATACTCCCGCAAAACCTGCTCCCGGGTCTGACCCTGGCCCAGACGGAGAAGGAAGTTTTTCTGCCAGAAGCGCTTCCGGCCCTCCTCCTCCACCGGCCCGCCGCCGGGCTCCCCCAGGCGGCGCAGGGCATTGCCGCTCACCAGGCCGCTTCGCTTTTTGCCCCTGTGGAAGATGTCCCGGCCGGCGAAGGCGGCCCACTGCCGGTCGGTGACGCTCTGCCGGGCCCGCTTGAACCACTTGTGGAGGAGGGCCTCCATCCGGCCTGTGAGCTCCTCCTCGGTGCAGCTCACAGGGAAGGTCAGGTCGTCCAGCACCCCCTTCTCCCAGGGGTCCTCCTGGGCGGGGTCCCCCAGGGCCCGCCGGAACCACAGCCAGCGCAGGTTGTGGATGCCCTCCCGCTCCGCGGACTTCCGGGGCTGGGCCGTCACCTGGAGGGCGTACTGCCGCCGCAGGTCCTCCAGCACTGGCCGCTCCCCCACTGTCCGCCGGAAGGCCACCCCCTCCAGGCCCAGCCAGAACAGATCGGTGTAGAAGGCCCCGCTGGTCTGGCTCTGGAAGGTGTTGAACAGGGGCCTGAGCCGCTCGTAGTCATAGAGGCGGTACACCAGGCCGATGATGGTATTGAAGTACAGGTCCGCCTCGCCGTCCGGACGGTACATCTGAAAGTCGGAGCGGAGAGAATAGTTCTCCGCCCCGTTCCAGAACTGGTTTTCCGCCCGGCGGCTCTCAATGTCTTCCCGGTCCATATCAGCCCTCGAACAGCTTGGAGCGGTCCGCGTCCCGGGGGATGCGGGCCCACACCGCGTCGGCCACCAGCTGCCGCTCGAAGGGATCGAAGGCCTTGTTGATGATGCCCAGCTCCAGGGCCTGGCCGGAGGGGATGCCCTTCTCCATCAGATGCAGGGCGGACAGCAGCCCCCGCAGGTCCAGGGCCTTGGTGGAGATCTCCGAGCTGTCGCACTTCTGCCGCAAATCCCCAAAGAGGGCGGAGAACTGCTCCACCCAGGTGTGCTTTAGGTGGGGGAAGCCCCGCAGCAGCAGCTTTTCCAGGTTCTCCGGGGAGATCACCGGCATATCCATGACCACGAACCGGGATACCAGGGCCTCGTTCAGCTCCCGGGTGCCGGCGTAGCCGTAGTTCATGGTGCCGATGAAGCGGGCGGCGTCGTCCAATAAAATCCGGTCATACCCGGGCACGTCGATGACCCGCCGGAAGTCCAGGGTGGCGTGGAGGACGGCCAGGGCCTCGTTCTTGGCCATGTTCACCTCGTCCAGCACCCCGAAGCCCCCCAGCCGGGCGCACTTGGAGATGGGGCCCTCCCGGAACACCACCTCCCCGTCCTTCAGGGTGTCCGCCCCCACCAGGGAGGCGGCGTCCACATTCACGTACATGGACACGTCCCAGCTGGGCCGGCCGAAGGCGGCGGCCAGGTTCTCCGCCAGCACGTTTTTGCCCGTGGCCTT
>CASFKT010000122.1 GCA_949295195.1 uncultured bacterium
GCCGGGAAGAGGAGGAGCAAGGAAACGAACGCAGTTTTCGCCGCTAGGCGGAAACGGAGTGGAGTGGACTTTGCGACGACGAGCCGCCGTGGGCAAAGTCACTCGCCGCCCGCAGGCGGCGAAATCCCCCTGCAATCAGGAGAGATCCAGCTTCTCCAAAGCCTCCAAGGCCCGCTTGGACAGCTCGGCATTTTTGTTCCGCTTCCCCTTGACGCGATACCCCAGGGGCGGGATGAGCCCGAAGTTTACATTCATCGGTTGAAAGTGTACCACAGATTCCTCACTGATGTAAAGAGCCAACGCACCCATGGCGGTCTCCTGGGGGAAATCAATGGGGGGCTTTCCCAGCAGTTCCCGGGCCAGCTCCATGGCCGCCAGGCACCCGGAGGCGGTGGACTCCACGTAGCCCTCCACCCCGGTGATCTGCCCCGCGAAGCGGACCCGGGGCTCGGTGCGCACCCGGTAGTACCGGTCCAGCAGCCGGGGGGAGTCCAGGAAGGTATTCCGGTGCATGACCCCGTAGCGCACAAGGGCGGGGATCATGGAGAACACCCGCTTCTGCTCCGGCCACTTCAGGTGGGTCTGGAAGCCCACAATGTTGTAAATGGACCCCTGGGCGTTGTCTTTCCGCAGCTGCACCACGGCAAAGGGCTCCTTTCCCGTCTTGGGGTCCTTCAAGCCCACCGGCTTCAGGGGGCCGTAGCACAGGGTGTCCCGGCCACGCCGGGCCATGACCTCCACGGGCATACAGCCCTCGAACACCCCGGCGTCCTCAAAGCCGTGGACCTCCGCCTCCTGGGCGGTGGTGAGGGCCTCCCAAAAGGCCTGGTACTCCTCCTCGGTGAGGGGGCAGTTGATGTAGTCCGGGGTGCCCCGGTCGTACCGGGAGGCAAACCAAGCGCTGTCCATGTCCACACTCTCAAAGGTGACCAGGGGGGCCGCCGCGTCAAAGAAGTGGAGGTAGCTGTTCTGGGGATACCGGCTGGCAATGGCCTGGGCCAGCGGGTCGGAGGTCAGCGGGCCGGAGGCCACGATCACGTTTCCCTCCTCCGGGATGTCCAGCACCTCCCCCTCCACCACTGTGATGTTGGGGTGGCTGCGGATTTTTTCCGTGATGGCGGCGGAGAATGCGTGGCGGTCCACCGCCAGGGCGCCCCCCGCCTCCACCCGGTGGGCGTCGGCGCAGGCCATAATGAGGGAGCCGCACCGGCGCAGCTCCTCCTTCAAAAGCCCCACCGCGTTCTCCAGCTGGTCGGAGCGCAGGGAGTTGGAGCACACCAGCTCCCCGAAATCCCCGCTGTGGTGGGCGGGGGTCATCTTCTGAGGCTTCATCTCCCGCAGCTCCACCGGGATACCCCGCTGGGCCAGCTGCCAGGCCGCCTCGCTGCCGGCCAGACCGGCGCCAATCACGATCACAGGTTCCATGGGTTCCTCCTGTCTTTTGGGTCTCAACAATACCATCCGGCTTCCCCGCTGGGGCTGCCGGCGTGACTTAGGGGCTTCCCCCCTCCGGCCCTTTGGGCCACCTCCCCCACAAGGGGGGAAGGCTTTTTCCTGACTTGATCAATCCGGAAAAACAATCGATCGTTCAATCGCTGTACAAACACCGGAGAAATTTTGGTCTACGTCCAGATTTGTAAAGCGCAGTACGCGCATGTTCTGTTGCTGCAAATAAAAGTCCCGCTTTCGGTCATATTCATACTGCGCCCACTCATAGTGCCCACCCCCGTCTAATTCGATCACAAGGCGGGCGGATGGACAAAAAAGTCCACAATATATGGGCCAATGGGCTGTTGTAGCTGAAAACGTGCAGGGTGTTTAGATAAAAAATCATACCACAGTCTGCGTTCCTGACGTGTCATATGCTTTCGCAGATCACGCGCACGCTTGATCATCTCTGAATCTGCATGTCCCATACACATCTCTCAATACACTCGGCTCCCCCCTCGCGGGGGAGCTGTCGGCGCAGCCGACTGAGGGGGCTTTCCCCCACTTACTCCTCCGCCGCCTTCTTGGCCGCCGTCTTTTTCGTCGTTGCAGACTTCTTGGCGGCGGTGGTCTTTTTCGCGGCCGTCTTGGCGGAAGCCGTCTTTTTCGCGGCAGTTTTTGTGGTTTTCTTAGCCGTGGAAGTCTTGGAAACCGTCTTCTTGGCGGCGGGCTTTTTTGCCTCCTCTGCCGCGGCGGTCTCACCGGCGGCCTCCCCTCCCTCCGCGGAGGTCTCGGTTTTTTTCCGCCAGCCGCCCCGCTTCTCCTCGGGGGTGAAGTTGGAGCAGGCCTCGTTGATGCAGAAGGGCTTCTTAAAGCCCCTGCCGGACTTCTTGAACATGGTCCAGCCGCACACGGGGCAGTTGTCCTTCACCGGCACGTCCCAGGTCATAAAGTCACAGCGCTTGGACTCGTCCTTATTGCTCAGGTGCTCACAGCAGTAGTAGGTATACTGCTTGCCCGTCTTTTTGCTCTTGCCGGTGCGCTTGAGGAGCCGGCCCCCGCACTTGGGGCACTTGCCGGGCATCTCCACCACCAGTGGCATGGTGAAGTCGCACTCCGGCCAGCCGGGACAGGCCAGGAAGCGGCCGAACCGGCCGGACTTGATGACCAGGTTCCGGCCGCACTGGGGGCAGATTTCCTCGGAGACCTCGTCGGGGACCTTGATGCGCTCCCCGTCCAGCTCCTGCTCCGCCTTGTGGAGTTCGGCCTCGAAGTCGGTGTAGAACTCAGAGAGAACCTTTTTCCAGTTGGCGGTCCCCTCCTCCACCTTGTCCAGCTCCTCCTCCATCTGGGCGGTGAAGGTGGGGTCCACGATGTCCTGGAACTTGTCCTTCATCAGGCCGGTGACCACCTCGCCCAGGGGGGTGGGCCGCAGGGCGCGGCCCTCTTTGACCACGTACTCCCGGTTGAGGATGGTGGAGATGGTGGGGGCGTAGGTGGAGGGGCGGCCGATGCCCTTCTCCTCCAGAGCCCGGATGAGGGTGGCCTCGGAGTAGCGGGCGGGGGGCTGGGTGAAGTGCTGCTCCTCCTTGGTGCCCTTCAGCTCCAGGGGCTCCCCCTCCTTCAGGTCGGGCAGGGGGGACTGGGGGGCCTCCTCCTCGTCGTCCCGGCCCTCCTCGTACACGGCGGTGAAGCCGGAGAACTTCAGCTCAGACCGGCTGGCCCGGAAGGAGTAGCCGGCGGACTGGGCCTCGATGGAGACGCTGTCGTACACGGCGGAGGCCATCTGACAGGCAAGAAAACGGCTCCAGATCAGCTTGTAGAGCCGGAACTGCTCGCTGGTCAGGTCCTTCTTGATGTCCTCGGGCACCAGATTCACGTCGGAGGGCCGGATGGCCTCGTGGGCGTCCTGGGCGTTGCCCTTGGTCTTGTAGTGCCGGGCCTTGGGGGGATAGTACTCCCTGCCGTAGCGGCTCTCAATAAAGCCCTTGGCGGCGGCGATGGCCTCCTCGGACAGCCGCAGGGAGTCGGTACGCATGTAGGTGATGAGGCCCACGGTGCCCTCGCCGGTGATGTCCACGCCCTCATACAGCTGCTGGGCAATGGACATGGTGCGGGCGGGGGTCATGTTCAGCTTCCGGGAGGCCTCCTGCTGGAGGGTGGAGGTGGTGAAGGGGGGCGCGGGGTTGCGCTGCTTGTCCTGGCGCTTCACCTTGGCCACCGACCAGGGGGCGTTCTTCACCGCCTGGACCACCGCCTCGGCCTCCTCTTTGCTGTTCAGGTCCATCTTCTTCTCCCGGCCGTGGAACATGGCCTGGAAGCCCCCCAGGTTGGGGGACACACGGCTCAGGTCGGCCTGGATGGACCAGTACTCCTGGGGCTGGAAGGCGCGGATCTCCTCCTCCCGCTCCACCACCAGGCGGGTAGCCACCGACTGCACCCGTCCGGCAGACAGGCCCCGGCGGATCTTTTTCCACAGCAGGGGGGAGAGCTCATAGCCCACGATCCGGTCCAGGATGCGCCGGGCCTGCTGGGCGTCCACCAGGTTCTGATCGATGGCCCGGGGCTTGGCGATAGACTCGTTGACCACCTTCTTGGTGATCTCGTTAAAGGTCACCCGGTAGGTCTTGTCGTCGGGGATGTCCAGCAGCTCCTTCAGATGCCAGGAGATGGCCTCTCCCTCCCGGTCCGGGTCGGTGGCCAGATAGACTCTGCCGCTCTTTTTGGCCGCCTTCTTCAGGTCACTGATGGTGTCCTCCTTGCCCTTGATGGGCTGGTAGTTGGGCTCAAAGCCGTGCTCCACGTCCACGCCCAGCTTGCTCTTGGGCAGGTCCCGGACATGGCCCATGGACGCCTTCACCTCATATCCCGGCCCCAGGTACTTTCCAATGGTCTTGGCCTTGGACGGGGACTCTACGATCACAAGATCGGTTTTTACTGCCACGTTGATAAACCTCCTATTTTCAGAGCAATCCTTCATTAGAGTGGAGAGTGAAGATGTGGTGTCCGGCACGGCCGGACGATTTGAAATCATTCGCCTCCGGCGAACTCCATATCTCCACTCTCTACTCTTCACTCTCCACTCTTTTCTCGCTTGCTCTAAAAACTCAACCTTTTTCTAATATAACCAGAGACGAAAACCGCCGCCCCGGGTGCTCCTGGACTGCGCCGTCCACCTGGAGCATGGTCAGGGCGGACAGCACCCGCCGGGCCGGGATCTGAGTCAGCTCCACCAGCTCGTCGGCGGTATAGGTCTTCTGCTTCTCCCCCAGTGTGTGGAGGATAGAGAGCTGGTCGTCGGTAAAACGGGCCTTCTGCCGCTCCTTGGAGACCGCCTCCCGCTTTACCTCCGCCTTGGCGGAGGGCTCCTGCCGCTCCTCCCGGGGTTTGATCTGCTCCAGCCGCTGCTGGGCAGCCTCCGGGGACAGAGGAGCCGCCTTGGAGAGCTTTTCCGGGAAGCGGTCCACGTATTCCTCCAAAATGTCCTGGGCGCAGGTCACCGGGCGGGCCCCCTGGCGCAGCAGCCAGTTGGGCCCCTCGCTCATGGGGGCGTCGATGTTGCCCGGGATGGCGAACACGTCCCGGTTCTGCTCCATGGCGTGGTTGACGGTCAGCATGGTGCCGCTGTGCCGGGCGCACTCCACCGCCACCACGCCCAGGGCCAGGCCGCTGATGATCCGGTTGCGGACGGGAAAGTGCTCTCCGTTTGGCCGCGTCCCCGGGGGATACTCGCTGATGAGCGCCCCCGCCGCGGCCACGTCCTCATAGAGATACCGGTTCTGCCAGGGGTAGGGCACGTCCACCCCGCCGCCCAGCACGGACACCACCCGGCCTCCGCCCTGGAGGGCCCCCTTCAGGGCGATGGAGTCGATGCCCTGGGCAATGCCGGAGACCAGCAGCACCCCGTTTCGGGCCAGCTCCAGCCCCAGCTGGGCGGCCACCTTCTCCCCATAGGGGGAGGGTTCCCGGGCGCCCACGAGGCCAACGGCCGCCTCCTGGTCAAAGTGGAACAGGGTGCCCCGGATGTACAGCACCGCCGGCGGGTCGGGGATCTCCCGGAGCCGCTCCGGGTAGTCGCCGTCCTGGAGGGTGAGCACCCGCAGTCCCAGGCGGTCACACTCCCCCAGGATGCGGTCGGGCCCCTCCATCCCCTTCTCCCGCAGGGAGCTGCGGGCCAGGGCGGACAGGCCGGGAATCTGGTCGTACTGCTCCGGATCGGCATAAAATGCCCGCTCCGGGCTTCCGAAGTAGTCCAGCACCTGGAGCACGCCCCGGGCTCCCAGCCCCTTTCGGGTGGTCAGCCAGATCCAATCCTTCAACATGATGCGCGCCTCCTCTCCCGCT
>CASFKT010000123.1 GCA_949295195.1 uncultured bacterium
GCCGGGGCGGAGGCCATTGTGTTTTCCGCCATTGACCAGGAAGAAAATGCCGCTGCCATTGACGCCGCCGCCCAGGCCGGGCTCCAGATCGTAGCCATCGACAGCAGCGTGGACTCCAACCAGGTGAGCACCTACATCGGCACCAACAACTACGCCGCCGGACAGATGGCGGCCGATGCCGTTCTGGAGCGGGTATCCGGCCTCCTGCATGTGGGGGTGGTCAATTACGACGTGAGTACCGCCAACGGGCAGGAGCGGGAGCGGGGTGCGTCCGACGCCTTTGCCGCCAGCGGCCGGGCGGAGATCACCGCGGTGGTCAACACCCTGACGGAGGCCGGCCGGGCCCAGGCGGATACTGCCGCCCTCCTGACCGAACACCCGGAGATCAACGTGCTTCTGGCCCTGAATGAGCCCACCAGCGTGGGCACGGCCCAGGCCGTGAAGGCGCTGGGCCGCTCGGAAGATATATTTTTTGTGGGGTTTGACTCCAATGTGGTCACCGTGGACGGGCTGCAGGACGGGTGTGTGGACGCACTTGTGGTGCAGAACCCCTATGCCATGGGCTATCTGGGGGTGGAGAGCGCCTATCAGCTGCTGACCGGGCAGGGCGGCGCTCTGGATGAGACGGTGGATACCTCCACCCGGGTCGTAGACCGGAACAACTTGTTCACATTGGACAGTCAGAAGGCCCTGTTTTCCTTTGAAGAGCACCTGAATTAGAAATTTTACACAAAAATAGAACGAAAATTTTTTGCATATTATTTGCCCTGGATAAAATTTTAACTTTTTTTCAGTGGTTTTTTCCCTTGCTTTTTTGTGCATTTTCCTCTACTATAGACTTATCTTAAATAGAGTTTTTGTGCTCTATTTAAAACATGAGAAAAGGAGAATTGCTATGAAAAAAGCTCTTGCACTGACCCTGGCCGCTGCCATGGCCCTGGGCCTGGCTGCCTGCGGCAACAGCGGCGGGACTTCCGGCTCCGGCTCCGGCGCCAGCTCCGGCTCCGGCAGCACCAGCGGCTCCAACGCCGCCACCGAGGTCGCCAACAAGGACAAGCCCCTGGTCTGGTTCAACCGCCAGCCCTCCAACAGCTCCACCGGCGAGCTGGACATGAACGCCCTGTCCTTCAACGACAACACCTACTACGTGGGCTTCGACGCCAACCAGGGCGCCGAGCTGCAGGGCGAGATGGTCCTGAAGTACATCACCGACAACATTGACACCATCGACCGCAACGGCGACGGCGTCATCGGCTACGTCCTGGCCATCGGCGACATCGGCCACAACGACTCCATCGCCCGTACCCGCGGCGTCCGCTCCGCTCTGGGCACCGGCGTGGATGTCGACGGCGCCATCGACTCCAACCCCGTGGGCACCAACACCGACGGCTCCTCCACCATCGTGAAGGACGGCTCCATCGATGTGGGCGGCACCACCTACACCGTCCGTGAGCTGGCCTCTCAGGAGATGAAGAACTCCGCCGGCGCCACTTGGGATGCCGCCACCGCCGGCAACGCCATCACCACCTGGTCCGCCTCCTTCGGCGATCAGATCGACGTTGTGGTTTCCAACAACGACGGCATGGGCATGGCCATGTTCAACGGCTGGTCCCAGGCTCAGGGCGTGCCCACCTTCGGCTATGACGCCAACTCCGACGCCGTGGCTGCCATCGCCAATGGTTACGGCGGCACCATCAGCCAGCACGCTGACGTGCAGGCTTACCTGACCCTGCGCGTGCTGCGCAATGCTCTGGACGGCGTGGACATCGACACCGGCATCGGCACCGCTGATGGGGTCGGCAACGTGCTCAGCGAGGACGTGTACCGTTATGACGAGGCTTCCCGCTCCTACTACGCTTTGAACGTGGCCGTCACTGCGGAGAACTATGAGGACTTCCTGGACTCCACCGTGACCTACGCCCCCGTGTCCTACCAGCTGGACGCCGAGACTCACCCCACCAAGAACGTGTGGCTGAACATCTACAACTCCGCCGATAACTTCCTGGGCTCCACCTATCAGCCCCTGCTGCAGAAGTATGACGATCTGCTGAACCTGAACGTGGAGTACATCGCCGGCGACGGCCAGACCGAGGCCAACATCACCAACCGTCTGAGCAACCCCAGCGCCTATGACGCCTTCGCCATCAACATGGTGAAGACCGACAACGCGGCTTCCTACACCGCTCTGCTGAGCCAGTAATCGGACCCGCGGCCGGTTTTACCGGCGTCTGAATCAGGTAATATGACACGCTATTAGGGAGAAGGAATTCTTCGTTCGGGAGAAATAGATCTCCCTTCGGCAGAAGGAATTCTCCCTAATAGCGCTTTTTTGAGGGAAAGATCCGGCAGAATCGGACTTTTTACGGAAACTACTACTACATAAACGGGAGTAACGAGAATGGCAGATACGAAAGACGATATCGTCCTGTCGATTCGCGGTATGTGCAAGTCTTTCGGCCGCAACCGGGTGCTTGACCATATCAACCTGGACGTAAAGCGTGGAACGGTCATGGGACTGATGGGCGAAAACGGCGCCGGTAAGTCTACCATGATGAAGTGCCTGTTCGGCACCTACCAGAAGGACGAGGGAAAGATCTATTTGAACGGAAAGGAAATCAGCTTTTCCGGTCCGAAAGACGCCCTGGAAAACGGGATTGCCATGGTCCACCAGGAGCTGAACCAGTGCCTGGAGCGGAACGTCATCGACAACCTGTTCCTTGGACGTTACCCCACCAATTCCATGGGGGTCGTGGATGAAGGTGGCATGAAAAAGAAGGCCTCCGAGCTGTTCCGTAAGCTCGGTATGACCGTGAACCTGACCCAGCCGATGCGGAACATGTCCGTTTCCCAGCGGCAGATGTGCGAGATCGCTAAGGCAATCTCCTACAATTCCCAGGTAATCGTCCTGGACGAGCCCACCTCCTCTCTGACAGTCCAGGAGGTGGACAAGCTCTTTGAAATGATGCGGATGCTGAAGGAGCAGGGCATCGCTCTGATCTACATCTCCCATAAAATGGACGAGATCTTTGAGATCTGCGACGAGATCTCGGTCCTGCGGGACGGCAATCTGGTCATGACAAAGGCCGCCAAGGACACCAACATGAACGAGCTGATTACCGCCATGGTGGGCCGCTCTCTGGAGAGCCGCTTCCCTCCGGTGGACAACACACCAGGCGACACCATTTTCTCTGTCCAGCACCTCTCCACCAAATACGCCCCCCATCTTCAGGACATCTCCTTCGACGTGAGAGAGGGCGAGATCTTCGGCCTGTACGGCCTGGTGGGCGCCGGGCGGACCGAGCTGCTGGAGACCATCTTCGGCGTGCGCACCCGAGCCGCGGGCCGCGTCTACTTTAAAAACCGGCTGATGAACTTCAACAACGCCAAGGAGGCCATCGAGCACGGCTTCGCCCTGATCACCGAGGAGCGCAAGGCCAACGGCCTGTTCCTCAAATGTGACCTGACCTTCAACACCACCATCGCCAGTCTGGAGCAGTACAAGACGGGCCTGGCCCTGTCCGACGCCAAGATGGTGAAGGCCACCAACAAGGAGATCAAGATCATGCACACCAAGTGCATGGGGCCGGACGACATGATCACCAGCCTGTCCGGCGGCAACCAGCAGAAGGTCATTTTCGGCAAGTGGCTGGAGCGGGAGCCCCAGGTCTTTATGATGGACGAGCCCACCCGCGGCATCGACGTGGGCGCCAAGTATGAGATCTATGAGCTGATCATTCAGATGGCAAAGCAGGGCAAGACGATCATCGTCGTCTCCTCTGAGATGCCCGAGATCCTGGGCATCACCAACCGCATCGGCGTCATGTCCAACGGACGCCTCTCCGGGATTGTGAACACCAAGGAGACCGATCAGGAAGAACTTTTGCGACTGAGTGCAAAATACCTATAATGGGAGAAATTGCATATGGCAACGGAAAACACAAAGATTCTCACGGCGGAACAGGAACAGCAGCTCCGCCAGCCGATCGACGAGTATGTCGGCGGCATCCAAGCAAAGATTGACGCCCTGCGCAAGGACGGCACCGACCAGGTGGTCGAGATTCAGAGCAGCATGGACAGTCTGAAGCGCGACCGCATCTACACCCAGCAGGAGAAAGAGGCCAAGCTGGCCCAGTACAAGGCCGACCTGGAGAAGGCCAAGGCCGTGGAGAGCCAGAACAAGGCCGAGGTGGACAAGCTCATCGCTGAGGCGGAGAGCTACCTGAACAGCCACTTCGGCGAGTACTACCAGGCCGTGGTGGAGAGCGGAAAGGCGGAAAAGGTCCAGGCTCAGGAGAAGTACCAGGCCGCCGTGGCCCAGCTCAACAAGGAGCACCAGGAGACCATGGCCAAGCTCAGCGACCAGCAGGAGATCAAGGACGAGAAGTACGTCTATAAGAACCGCCTGTTTGACGCGAAGATGGACCTGAACAAGGACCTCCAGGAGATCAAGGACCGCCAGCATGCCGCCTTTGATCACAAGTACCACCTGATCGACATGCTGCGCATGTCCAAGTTCACCTTTGCTGAGACGATGGCCCAGCGCTGGGAGAACTACAAGTACACCTTCAACCGCCGGGACTTCCTGCTGAAGAACGGCCTGTATATCGCCATCATTATCATCTTCATCGGCCTTTGTATCGCCACCCCCATCCTCAAGGGCGGCACCCAGCTGCTGACGATGAACAATATCCTGAACATCCTCCAGCAGGCCTCCCCCAGAATGTTCCTGGCTCTGGGCGTGGCCGGCCTGATCCTGCTGGCCGGTACCGACCTGTCCATCGGTCGTATGGTGGGTATGGGCATGACCGCCGCTACCATCGTGATGCACCAGGGACCCAACACCGGCGGCGTCTTCGGACACATCTTCGACTTCAGCACCATGCCGGTGCTGGTGCGGGTCCTTCTGGCCCTGGTGGTGTGTATCGTTCTGTGCACCGTGTTTACCACCATCGCCGGATTCTTTACGGCCAAGTTTAAAATGCACCCCTTCATTTCCACCATGGCCAACATGCTGGTCATCTTCGGCCTGGTGACCTATTCCACCAAGGGCGTGTCCTTCGGCGCCATTGATCCCAGCATCCCCGGCATGATCATTCCCCGGTTCAACGGCTTCCCCACCATCATTCTGTGGGCTGTGGCTGCGGTAGTCGTGGTGTGGTTCATCTGGAACAAGACCACCTTCGGCAAGAACCTGTTTGCCGTGGGCGGCAACCCCGAGGCCGCGTCGGTCTCCGGTATCTCTGTATTCTGGGTCACCGTGGGCGCCTTCGTGCTGGCTGGCATCCTGTACGGCTTCGGCTCCTGGCTGGAGTGTATCCGCATGGTGGGTTCCGGCTCTGCCGCTTACGGCCA
>CASFKT010000124.1 GCA_949295195.1 uncultured bacterium
CGTCCGCAGCAGATCCTCTTGTGAGACAAATTCGTCCAGAACCGGGAGATAGGGATACTCCCCCTTGGCGGTGCAGGAGCGAAATTCCTTCTGCGCCCGTTTCAGAGCGTCACGGTAATACTCAGAGGGCATAGCGTCATTCCTTTCCAGCGATAGAAGCGATCAGCAGGTTGAAAGGGACCTTTGGTGGGGAAACGCGGGACCTCAGGCTGTGCTGCGCGGGACATGCAGGTTTCTATTTCTCTATGAGGATACCATAGGAGCCCCTGAAATTCAACCGCAACGGAGCGCGGTCCGTTTCCTCATACGCCGGCGGCCTGGCAGGCCCGCCGGGTCAGCTGGGCGTAGCGGTGGTAGAGCACGCCGAAGCGGTAGACGTAGCCGGGTTTCCACGGCTTGGCCTTTCCGCAGAAGTGGAGGATGGCGGTGTGTTCCATCACCCAGGAAAGGTCGTGGGCCCCGGCGCTGCGCAGCCGGTAGTTGTTGTAGTTACGGGCGTCGTAGTTCCAAAGGGCGTCGTCCAGGGGCAGAATGCGCCGGCCGTACAGGGCGTTGAGCAGGTCCTGGTCTGGGAGCAGCAGCTCTTTTTTGTGCTCGGCTACATAGCGGAAGATCTCCTCAGGGTCGATCTCCCGCCGGGCGGCGGCCAGATCCATCAGCAGCACGCCGGAGTTGTAGTAGTCGCTGCCGCTGTTGAGGCGCATCCGGTTGACGCTGTTGGCCAGTTCAGTCTTTCCTGTGTGGGCGGCTGCCGCAAAGAGGTTGCCCTCCAGGTCGGTCTCCCACAGAGGGCGCAGGGGATTGAGCACCAGAATGTCCGGGTCCAGATAGAGCACCCGGGCCAACGTGTCCGGCAGCAGGCGGGAGGCCAGCAGCCGGTAGTACATCTCCTTGGGGTACTGACGGCTGACCGGGGCGCCCTGAAACAGGGCGTCGTCCACTCGTACTGGGAAAAATCCATAGCCGAAGGCGGCGCACTGCCGCTCCACTCCGGACAGACCCTCCGGAGAGACAGCGCTCTGGAGCAGATACAGGTCCATGTGCTCACCGGGGTTGTTCAGGCGCAGGGAGGTGAGCAGCACGCGGAGCTGAGGCAGGTAGTGCTCGTCCAATGCGGCTAAAATGGAAATGGTGTCCATGAAAAGATTCTCCTTTCAGCTCCCAGCCGCACGGGAAGCGCTGGGGATGGGGTGCATGGCTGCACTATGCGGCAGAGAAAAACGCTGGGAAAAATGGTATAGAGGCTGTTTCCGGAGTGCAAACGTCAACCTCCGGATGCTGTGGAGATCAGGTCCTCCCCCGTCAACCGGAGGGCGGCGCCCCGGACATGGTCCCTCAGCAGCTGATCCACAAATTGAATCAGGGCCTCCGGGCTCTCCCGGATCTCCCCCAGCAGCCAGTCCTCCATCATGCCGGCCAGCGCCCCCACATAGACCTTGGTCAGCAGCGTGACCTCCCGCTCGTCGGCTTGGTACCGAAGCTCTGCGGCGATCTCTCGTATGGTGTTCTGGATAATGGCCTGGAGATCAGTCCGGAAAAAGTCTTTCAGGTGCTCCCGGCTCATGGAGTGCAGGGCGCACAGACAGACCGCCCGGTTTTCCTGAAGATACTGAAACAGCTGAAGCAGGCCGTCCTGCCACAGGGTTATGCCCTCGTGTTCCCGCAGCAAGACCAAAGCCTCCTCCTCGAACATCCACCGCACCGCGGCGTAGATATCCTCAAAGTGGTAGTAGAAGTGCTGCCTGGCCATGCCGCAGGCGTGCATAATCTCAGTTACAGTGATCTTGGTCAGCGGCTTTTGTGCCATCAGCCCCTTGAGGGCGGCGCAGATCTCCCGCTTGGCGGTATCACTCGCCAGATAGGTCCGTTTTTTCATACCTGCCTCCCATGCTCTCCCGATGGGATCTCTTTTTCCATTCAAACTTATCACAGATTCAAAAATAGGTCAAGTGTCAGATTTCTGACACTTGACTATATTCTGCATCTTGTATTTGCCGCTTTCATCTCATATGCTGAAAGAAAATGGGGCAGCTCGGCTGGGAGACGGAGGGTCTTCCGTCCGGCCGGAGCCAGAGCGGAACAGGGCGTCCCTGACCCGCCGCAAACCGCTTGCGGCGGGTCCTTTCGATTTGGCCGGCACGCCCCGGCGGTCATCTGCAGTATTCAGGAGGAGTCAACATTGTGAGCAAAGACACCGGAACAACGTCCTTTTTTGAAAAGCTGGCCACATTCATTGTGGATAAGCGCAATCTCATCTTCTTTCTCTACGCCTGCGCTCTGATTTTCTGCCTGTTTTCCCGGAGCTGGGTCAGCGTCTGCAACGACATCACGGAGTATCTGCCGGAGAGCACGGAGACCCGCCAGGGGCTGACCCTCATGGAGGAGGAGTTTACCACCTTTGCCACCGCCCGAGTTATGGTCTCCCATGTAACCTACGAGATGGCGGAGGACTTGGCGGAGCAGATGGAGCAGATCGAGGGAGTCTCCTCGGCCGCCTTTGGGAGCAGCGATGTCGGTGCGGACACGGAGGAGGACAGCGAACCGGAGACGCCGGAGGACATCGCGGAGTATTTCAAGGGAGCGGACGCCCTGATCTCCGTGACCTTTGACGGGGAGGAGGAGGACGAGGTCAGCCTCGCCGCCCTGTCCGCCATCCGGGAGCTGCTGGAGCCCTATGACTACTACATCGACAGCACCGTGGGTAATTCCCAGGCGGATTCCCTGGCCAGTGAGATGGGAATTATCCTGGCGGTGGCGGCGGTGATCATCGTGCTGGTGCTGCTGCTCACCTCCCGCTCTTACGCGGAGATCCCGGTGCTGCTGCTCACCTTTGTGGCGGCGGCGGTGCTGAACCTGGGGACGAATTTCATCTTCGGAGAGATCTCCTTTGTGTCCAACTCGGTGACCGTGGTGCTGCAGCTGGCCCTGGCCATCGACTACGCCATCATCATGCTCCACCGCTTCCTGGAGGAGCGGGAGTACGCCGGGGACCGGGAGGCCTGCATCGCGGCGGTCAGCGCCGCCATCCCCTCCATCTCCGCCAGCAGCCTCACCACCATCTCGGGCTTGGCCGCCATGATGTTCATGCAGTTCCGCATCGGCTTTGACATGGGTGTCGTGCTCATCAAGGCCATTTTGTTCAGCATGCTCTCGGTCTTTACCCTGATGCCGGGCCTGCTCATGCTCTTTTCCAAGGCGATGGAAAAGACGCGGCACCGCAGTTTTATCCCCAAAATTAACCGCTGGGGCAAGATTGCCCTGAAACTGCGCTATGTGGGTGTGCCACTGTTCGCGGTGGCTATCGTTGCGGGCTTTCTGCTGTCCAACCAGTGCCCCTATGTGTACGGATACAGCCAGATTGAGACCGCCCGGCAGAATGAGACTCAGATCGCTGAGGAGAAGGTCAACGAGACCTTCGGCGCCCAGAACGTCATGGCGCTGCTGGTGCCGAAGGGGGACTATGCCAGCGAGAAGGCCCTGCTGGACCGGTTGGAGACCTATGACCAAGTGGACTACGCCATGGGACTGTCCAACGTGGAGATTATGGACAGCTATACCCTCACCGACGCCCTGACGCCCCGGCAGTTTGCCGAGATGACGGATCTGGACTACGAACTGGTGTGCCTGGTATATACCGCCTATGCGGCGGAGCAGGAGGAGTACGGCCGGATCGTGGGCGGACTGGACGACTATACCGTTCCGCTGATGGATATGTTCTTCTTTGTCTACGACAAGGTGGAGGAGGGCTATGTAAATCTGGATGAGGAGCAGCAGACGGATCTGGACGACCTCTATGCGCAGTTATCCGATGCCCGTGAGCAGCTTCAGGGAGAAAACTACACTCGGATGCTGGTCAGCCTGGATCTGCCCGAGGAGGGGGAGGAGACCTTTGCCTTCCTCCAGACGATCCATCAGGAGGCGGAGCAGTACTATGACGCCGGCAGCGTCTATCTGGTGGGGGATTCCACCAGCGACTACGACCTGTCTGTCTCCTTTGCCAGGGACAACATTATGATCAGCGTGCTGTCGGTGGTGTTCGTCATCATTGTCCTGCTGTTTACCTTCCAGTCGGTGGGCCTGCCCCTCCTGCTGATCTTAGTGATCCAGGGCAGTATCTGGATCAACTTCTCCTTCCCCGGCATCACCCATCAGCCCATCTTTTTTATGAGCTATCTGGTGGTGACCTCCATTCAGATGGGGGCCAACATTGACTATGCCATTGTCATCTCCTCCTGGTACAACGAACTGAAGGGAAGAATGTCCCGGCGGGAGGCCATCGTCCAAGCGCTGAATCTGTCCTTCCCAACGGTGCTCACCTCGGGGAGCATCCTGTCCGCCGCGGGCTTTCTGATCGGACAGATTACCACGGAGCCCGCCATTGTGGGCATCGGGGAGTGCCTGTGCCGGGGAACACTGATCTCTATGTTTCTGGTCATGTTTATCCTGCCCCAGATCCTGTTTTTGGGGGACCAGATTGTGGAGCGGACCCGCTTCAATCTCAAGGTTCCGGAAGTCAGCCGGACGGTCCACGGCACCGTCTATGTGAACGGCCGGGTCCGGGGCCGGATCTCCGGCGTGGTGGACGCCCATATTCAGGGCGTGATCTACGGCGATGTCTCCGGCATGCTGGAGACCGGAAACTATCAAGCCAAGGAGGCTTCAAACGACAATGAAACGGAACATCAGTAAATTTCTGAGCCTCCTTCTGGCGGCGGTTCTGCTTCTCTCCCTCATTGCTCCCGCCGCTCTGGCGGCTGAGAGTGCAAATTCGATCTACCTCCGCACAGCGGAAGATCTGGCGGAGCTCTCCCGGAACTGCACGCTGGACAGCTGGTCCCAGGGAAAGACAGTCTATTTGGAGGCGGACATCGATCTGACCGGCGTGGATTATACCCCTATCCCCACCTTTGGCGGCACTTTTGAGGGGCAGGGCCACACCATCTCCGGCCTGTCTGTCACCGGCAGCGGCAATGTGCGGGGCCTGTTCCGGTACATACAGCCCAGCGGCGCGGTGCGGGATCTCCATGTCTCGGGCGCCATCGACCCCAGCGACCGCAAAAACACTCTGGGCGGCCTGGTGGGGGAGAACCAGGGGACCATCACCAACTGCACGTTTTCCGGGACGGTCAGCGGGGCGGACAGCATCGGCGGGATCGCGGGCATCAACGAGGCCCAGGGACAGATCATCAATTGTTCTTTCTCCGGCTCGGTCACCGGGGAGCACTATGTGGGCGGCATCGCCGGGCAGAACTACGGCTCCATCGTCCAGTGTGAGAACAGCGGCAGCATCAACACCACAGAGGTGGACGGTATGCCCACGTGGGGTACAACATCGGCGGAATCGTGGGGCGGCAGTCCGGCTATCTGAATGGCTGCATCAATTCCGGGACAATCTTGGGCCGGAAGGATGTGGGCGGCATCGCCGGGCAGCTGGTGCCGGAGGTGCGGCTTCTCTACAACGAGGGGCAGGTGGGCGACTTGCTGGATGAACTGGATGTGCTGCGGGGCCTGATCGACCAGACCAGCGATGATGTACGCGGCGCCTCCGATGAACTCTCGGAGCGGATGCAGGCCATCTCCGACCGGGCGGGGGAGGCCCAGGAGGCCATGAGCAATTTGATGGACGCCTCCACAGACTGGGCCAATGAAAATATTGACGAGATCAATGACCTGTCCGCCCGGCTCTCCTGGCTCACCGACGAGTTGACTCCCATTCTGGATGACGCCACAGATGCGATGGATCTGATGGAGGAGCTGGCCGGCCAGATGAATGATGTGATAGACGAGGCCCAGGAGGCCGGCGACCTGGCCCCCGATGCGGCGGACCGGCTTGAGGACGCCATGGGGGACTTAGTCTCCGCTGCCCAGCGCGGCCGGGACTCCGTGGAACACCTCAAAACGGCCCTGGCCCACCTGCGGAATGTGCTGGGAAAACCGGACGTGGAGACCGCCCTGTCGGAAATTCAGACGGCAGTCTCTGAACTGACTACGGCGCTCTCGGACATTGCCGACTGCTTTGCGCAGATGCGGCAGATCCTGCGGGAGGCGAAGAGCGAGCTCCAGGGAACGCCGGAGTGGGATGCACTTCTGGAAAAGCTGGAGGCATTTCAGACCGCCTGCGGGGCTCTGCCGGACTGCCTGCGGGAAGTCAGCGACGCACTTGCCCAGGCGGTCCGGACCGGCGCGGACGATCCGGACACCCTGGCACGCCTGCAAACCGCCGCCGAAAATCTTCTGGCTGCCGGTCAGTCGTTTGGGACGGCCGGCGCGGAGCTGGCCAAGGCGCTGGCGGATGCCGGCCCTGGCAGGGAGCCGGATTTGACCGCCGCCTATGAAAGATTGGAGACGGCGTCCCAGCAGCTTGCGGCCGCACAGGCCGAGGTGGACAATATCCTGAAAGATTTAGACGTCTCCGAAGCCGGACAGAATTTACAGACAGAACTGGACGAACTGAATAGCGCCATCGCCGCCGCAGAGCAGGCCGCCGCAGAGGTAGAGGATGCCCTTGGGGCGCTGGCCGGCACGGAGGCGGCCCAAGCTGCGGCTGAGGCACTCCGGGCCGAGCTGACTGCCATCTATGCCAGCCTGGAACAGGCAAAGACGGCCGCTCAGGAGATCGGAGCGGCCGCGGTGAAGCTGGTGCTGCCCTCTGTGGATGCTGAGGAGTTGGAGGCCGCCCGCCAGGAGGCCAAGGCCGCCGGGGATCGTCTGGCCTCCGCACTGCGGGCGTTGGAGCGCGGGGTGGACAGCGGAGAGGACGCCGTCCGCCAGCTGCGGGAACTGATGGAGCAGGCCGGAGACGTTATGGATGAGCTGCAGAACGCCGGAGATACCATGGAGGAGGTGGCCTCTCTGACCTCAAATCTCAGCGGGGTCCTCTATGATGTGCTGCACGAGCTGTCTGAGATGCCCACCATTACCATCCACCCCATCAGCAGCGGCCTGCGGGAGCAGGGGGACGCTCTGGGGGACATCTTCTCCGGCCTGCTGGACGACGGGGACGCCCTGCGGGAGTCCATGTCCAGCAGCACGGACATTCTGCTGGACGATCTGGACGCCATCAACCAGCAGTTTGGTGTCATTACCGACCTGCTGCGGGATATTCTGGAGGGTTCGGACGAGAAGTTTGAGGACCGCTTTGAGGATGTGTCGGACGAAGCGCCCGAGACCACAGATACGGGGTATCTGTCCGACGCCCGGAATGACGGGACTGTGGAGGGCGATATCAATGTGGCCGGGATTGTGGGTTCCATGGCCATTGAGTACGACTTTGATCCGGAGGACGACCTGATCCAGGAGGGAGACCGCTCTCTGGACTTCCGGTATCAGACCAAAGCCGTGGTCGCCTCCTGCATCAATACGGGAGAGATCACCGGAAAACAGGACTATGCCGGCGGCATTGTCGGCCTGATGGACCTGGGGAGGGTGGGTAGCTGTGAGAACTACGGTGCCGTCACCAGTAGCAACGGCGACTACGTGGGCGGCATTGCCGGCGCCTCCTGGGGCAGTATTCGGGACAGCTGGAGCAAGTGCCGCCTGTCCGGCGGGGACTATGTGGGCGGCGTGGCCGGACTGGGTGCCACCCTGATAAACTGTCATACCCTGGTGACCATCGACGAGGGCTCTGCCTATCTGGGTGCTGTGGCGGGAGATGTGGACAGCGGCGGCACCTTGTCCGGCAACACCTTTACCAGCGATAGCCTGGGTGCGCTGGACGGCATCAGCTATGCTGGGAAGGCGGAGCCGGTGGGTTTTGATGCCCTGTGCAGCGCGGAGGGGGTGCCGGCACTGTTCTCCCAGCTGGAACTGACCTTTGTAGCCGACGGGGTCACCGTGGCTGTGGTCCCCTTCCAGTACGGAGAGGGGGTCGAATCTCTGCCGGAGATCCCGGCGAAGAAGGGGTACTCCGCCGCCTGGCCGGACTTGGATTATACCCATCTGACTGCCAGCCAGACCCTGGAGGCGGTGTATACCCCCTATACCTCTGCCCTGACCGATGGAGGAGAACTGCCGGAAATCCTGGTGGACGGCAGCTTCAGCAGCCGGGCGGAGGTCTCCCACACAACGGAGGACGTGACCTGGACCGATGACCGGGGACGGACCCACGCAGGTACCGCCTATACTGTTACTGTGGACGATCCGGATCTGGAACAGGTGTCCTACACGGTGCACTACCGGCTGCCGGACCCCGGAAAACGGTATGATCTCTGGGTACTGGGGGAGAACGGCTGGGACCGAGGAGAGCATGAGATCGACGGCCAGTATCTCCTCCTGACCAGCCGGCAGGCGGAAATTACATTCTGCGTCCTGGAACGGCCGGTCAATCTTCTGGCCTGGGGCGCGGCGGCAGGTGCTCTGCTGCTTCTGGCGGCAGGATTTTATGCGGGCGTTCGGTTCCAAAAGCGGCAGCATTGAGCGGGGCGACGTTCGGTTGGGAGGGAGAGAAAATACCAAGGGGTTCAGGAAATTGACCAATGCGTATGAAGAGGAGCGTTTTCCGGTCCAGTATCAATGAGCACAGGAGAACGGAATTGCCAAAGGGGGACTCTGTCCGGCGGAATGCCAGATTGCCCGCAGACTTTAGGACTTTATCTGCGGTGTTCCCCCTATACAGAGTGAAAAGACGCACTGAGCGGGCAGGTCCTTCTAAGGCCTGCCCGCTTTGCCTGTGGGAACCAAATCCAGGGAAAGAACCGGCAGAGAAGTACTGCACACCGTCCAGCCTGGCCATTGACAGCTGCGGCATTGTTATTTTCTTCTACCAGTGCCAACAAAAAAGCGTTATGACCGCATCTCATTTTATGATACAATATTGTGAAAAGAAGGGGGATGCCCATGCAAAGCAATGATATAAAGAAAATTTTGGCACTTGTGAAAGAGAAGAACCCGTCTGGCTTTGATCTGCTGTATCAACATTATTTCCGCTTTCTGTTCAGCGTCGCTTACTCCGTACTTAACAGCGAAAAGGATAGTTATGATGTGATCCAGTCGGTTATGATGCGTCTTTATCAGTTGGATCAAAACTTGTTTCCCAGCAGCCATGAGCTCAGTTGGCTCAGGACCGTTGTAAAAAACGAGGCATTGATGTATCTCAGAAGGGAGAAATCCACCGCGCCTTTAGAAGAAACGGCAGACTTTCCAGTACTGGATCAGAAAATTGAAAATTTTGTGGATATGGATGCGTTCTATCAATTGATCGCGCCGTTGAATGAGCGTCAAAAGAAAGTCGTCAGCATGAAGATTTTGGGGATATGCCCCATAAAGAGATTGCGCAGATGCTGTCTGTCCCCATCGGGACTGTTCAATGGATTTATGCCACATCCAACAAGAAGCTGCGCCGTTCCCTAACAGCACTCGCCTCCTTAACGCTTATTTTTTGGCGGTGGTTTTGGGTACCAACTGGTACAGTATCTTCAGGCGCCATCCGAAGTGCCAGGCGATGTAGGAATCAGCAGTATCCCCGCTGTGGAACCTGTAATTTCCCCTTGGCTGATTCTACTTTTGGTGTTGTTTCTGTCTGCTGCGGCTGTATGCATTCTTTTTTTCAAATTCTCCGATCAGATCCCAACAAAACGGTTGACATCCCGCATCCAATGAGATGGAGCCCCAAAACAGCCAAAATGCAAAGGAGAATTTCGAATGAAAAGAGTTCTAATTATGGGGATTGCATCTCTGTTCATGCTCAATATGGCGGCAGGAGGCACTTTGACAGCGGTGGCGTCTAACGGTCCAAGTTCTGTCAAGTTCGATTTTGAAACGGACAATGCCGGATTTACCCCAATCTATGGACCTGTTGACAAAGTTCCCCCAAAACTCCAACCCTATGGTATAATTGAAATAAGGGGGGATGTAAGGATGATGGGACGGCAAAGCGGTCAAATGAG
>CASFKT010000125.1 GCA_949295195.1 uncultured bacterium
GCGGTGGGCGCGGCCTCTCAGTATGTGCTCAGCCAGAACTTTTTCAGCTGCCTGCTGTGCTCCGCGGTGGTGCTGGGGGCGCTGGACGGGCTGCGGCTGCTCCGGGCCCTGTTCATTCGCCTGGACACCCTGGACGTGCTGCTCCGGGTGGCGGTGCCTGAGGTGCTGCTCTCCCTGTGCTGGACCCCGCTGGTCTATCTGATTTTCCGCTCCATCTTCCGGCGGGTGGGAGGGACCCGGCTGGCCTGACCGGCCCCTCCCCCGCCTGTCCCTCTGGAAAGGAGGTTTTCCATGAATCCCAAACAGTTTCACCGCCGCCTGATCGGGGTGGTCCTGGTGCTGGCCATTTTGATGACCTTTCTGTGCTCCAACCTGTACAGCATCCAGTATGTGAACGGAGAGGACTACGCCAACCAGTCGGTGGCCCGGTCCTATGAGACCCAGACCGTTCCCGCCAGCCGGGGGCCGATTCTGGACCGGAACGGCAAGGTGCTGGTGTCCAACCAGATCTCCTATCAGGTGACCCTGAGCCTCTCCCTCATGGGGGAGACGGCGGAGGAGCGGTGTGCCAACCTGCTCACCCTCATCCAGGTGTGCCGGGAGGAGGGGGTGACCTGGGCGGACACCCTGCCCATCACCACCACGGCACCCTTCTCCTATACCACCGAGGACCCCTTCTATTCGGTGAGCACCGATGAGAACGGAAATCCGGAGTACGGCGAGGACGGCGAGCTGGTCTATGACATGACCCGGCTGGGCCGGCTGGCGGTGTATATGGGGTGGATTGAGGACCCCACAGAGCTGGCCGAGGGGGAGATCCCCCAGTCGGACTCTACCGGCGGGACGGAGCCGGGAATCTGGGACCGGATCATGGGCTTCTTCGGTATGGGTCAGCAAGAGGAGGTCCCTCAGGAGGAGCCGGAGCCCTACCGTCTGCCCACCGCCGAGGAGCTGCTGGGCGAGATGTGCGCGGACTTTGGAATCAAAGGCGAGGGCGCGGTGGACGAGACGGCGGCGAAGGAGAGCGGCGAGACGGTGCCCACCCTGAACATCGGGGACATGTCGGAGACCGACGCCCGGGCGGTGGCGGGGGTGCTCTACGAGCTCTACTACCGCAATCGGATCACCAACTGGCCCCCCTATTACTTCGCCGAGGATGTGGACGTGGACTTCATCACCCGGGTGAAAGAGCTGGGGATCAAAGGGGTGGAGATCGAGACCTCCTCCGTGCGCAAATATGAGACCGAGTTCGCCGCCCATCTGCTGGGCCGGGTGGCCGCCATGAATGCCGATGAGGTGGACTACTACCTGGGGCTGGACGAGGGCTACACCCAGAACGACTATGTGGGCCGGGAGGGGGCCGAGCTGGCCTTTGAGAGCTACCTCCACGGCACCCCGGGAGAGCGGGCGGTGGAGCGCAACGAGGACGGAAAGATCACCTCCTCCGTGTGGCTGACCGACGAGGAGACCGGGGAGGCCAAGGTCCCGGAGCCGGGGGACAACGTGTTCCTCACCATCGACATCGAATTGCAGCAGATGGTGGAGGAGCTGCTGGCGGAGCGGGTGCCCGGCCTCAGCGACGAGGTGGAGGGGGCCGCCTGCACCGTGCAGCTGGTGGACACGGGAGAAATCCTGGCTGCCGCCTCCTATCCGACATTTAATCTGGATACCTATGTGGAGGACTATGCAGAAAACAGCACTGATCCTCTGAAACCCTTGATGAACCGGGCGTTTCAAGGACTGTATCCCCCCGGTTCCACCTTCAAGATGATCACCGCCATCGCCGGACTGGAGGAAGGGATTATTGAGCCCAGCACCATTATCCGGGATCTGGGCCGGTACACTTACTGGTCTACTCCCCAACCCATGTGCTGGATTTATCGACAGGGCGGCGGCACCCACGGTCCGGTAAACGTGACAAGGGCGATTGAGGTGTCCTGCAACTACTTTATGTATGATGTAGGGCGCCGCCTAGGCATCGACAAGCTTGATGAGTACGCCGCCATGTTCGGATTGGGACAAAAGACCGGTGTGGAGCTCTATGAGGAGTCCGGCGTAGTGGCCAGCCCGGCGTTCACTGAGTCTTTGGGGGGTACTTGGTACGAGGGTAATGTGCTATCGGTGGCCATCGGCCAGGAGAGCACCCAGGTCACCCCCATCCAGCTTACCAACTATATCTCCACCCTGGTGAACGGGGGCACCCGGTACTCCACCCACCTGCTCAAGACAGTGAAGTCCAGCGACTTCTCCCAGGTGATCTATGAGTACGAGCCCCAGGTGCAGGCCGAGATCAACATCGCCCAGGAGAATTTGGACGCGGTGACCGAGGGCATGCGGGACCTGACCACCGGCGACGGCTCCCTGGCCAGCGCCTTCCGGAACCTGCCCTTTGAGGTGGGCGCCAAGACGGGCTCCGCTCAGGTGAGCTCCACCAGCGACTCCAACGCCGTCTTCGTGTGCTACGCCCCCTATGACGACCCGGAGATCGCCATCTCCCTGGTGGTGGAGCACGGCGGCAGCGGCTCGGTGCTGGCCTCCCTGGCGGCGGAGATCCTGGCCTACTACTTCACCACCCCCGACAGCCAGAGCGACGTGGTCACCGAGAATACCCTGATGCCGTAATTTTCTCTCAACTTCATCCCCTCTGTGCCTTGAAAATGTTCCCAATCTCGGTATAATGGTTATACTGTCCCCTGCGCCCGGCGGACGCGCCCTGACAGCGCGTCCGCCGGAGCCTTGAGTTTGATGCCCTCCTTTTTTGTGTGTGGGCAGAAAGGAGTTTCCTACTATGTCAGATTGTACGCACGATTGTTCCTCCTGCAGCGCGGACTGCGCCTCCCGGGACCTGATGGCCCCGGCCAACGCCAAGTCCAGCATCAAGCGGGTCATCGCCGTCATCAGCGGCAAGGGCGGCGTGGGCAAGAGCACCGTCACCGCCTCCCTGGCCGCCGCCATGGCCAAGCGGGGCCACAAGGTGGCCGTGCTGGACGCGGACATCACCGGCCCCTCCATCCCCGCTGCCTTCGGCGTCCATGAGCACGCCATGGCCACCGACGACGGCATCCAGCCCGCCGTCACCCCCGGCGGCATCAAGATCATGTCCCTGAACCTGCTGACCAACAACGAGACCGACCCGGTCATCTGGCGGGGCCCCGTCATCGCCGGCGTGGTGAAGCAGTTCTGGACCGACGTGGAGTGGGGCGAGGTGGACTATATGTTCGTGGACATGCCTCCCGGAACCGGGGACGTGCCCCTCACCGTGTTCCAGTCCCTGCCGGTGAACGGCCTGCTGGTGGTCACCTCCCCCCAGGACCTGGTGTCCATGATCGTCACCAAGGCGGTGCACATGGCCCAGATGATGTCCATCCCCGTGCTGGGCCTCATCGAGAATTACAGCTACTTCCAGTGCCCCGACTGCGGCGCCAAGCACGCCATCTTCGGCAAGAGCCACCTGGAGCAGGAGGCCATGCAGCTGGGGCTCCCCCTGCTGGCCCAGCTGCCCATCGACCCCGCCGTGGCTGCCGCCATCGACGCGGGCCAGGCGGAGAACCTGCCGGTGAACTATCTGGAGGGCGTGGCCGCCCAGCTGGACGGCTGATCCCGCTATCCCAAAACAAGAACTCCCCTCTGCGGCGTGCATGCGGAGGGGAGTTCCCTTGTTACTCCACCTTCCGGTCGATCCACCGGGTGCGGAATTTGGAGTAGACGATCTTCTGTTCGCTGTACAGCCCGTAGTAGCCCGAGAGCATGTAGGACACCCCGCAGCACAGGGCACACAGGGGGAGGCTTCCGCCGCCGAAGAGCTCAAAGGCCAGCATCAGGGAGGTGAGGGGGCAGTTGGTGGCTCCGCAGAACACCGCCGCCATCCCCAGCGCCCCGCCGAAGCCGTGGGGCAGGCCCAGCAGGGGGCCCGCCAGGGTGCCGAAGGCCGCCCCGGTGAACAGGGCGGGGACGATCTCGCCCCCCCGGAAGCCAGCCCCCAGGGTGAGGGCGGTGAACAGGATTTTCAGCAGAAAGGCCGCCGGGATGGTCTCCCCCGCCAGCATGCGGCGGATGACCGCGTCCCCCGCCCCGTTGTAGTCCTGGCTGCCAACCAGCAGGGTGAGGACCAGCACCAGGGCGCCCCCCGCCGCCGCCCGGAAGAGGGGGTTGGGCAGGAAGCGGGCGTACAGCTTGGGGGCGGTGTGCACCGCCTGGCAGAACAAAATGGACACCAGGGCGCACAAAATCCCCAGGGCGGCCGCCTGAACCATGGTGACAGGGCCCAGGGCCGCCTCCAGGCCGATCTCATACCCGGGGGACTGGTGGAGGCCCATGGCCTGGGCCACCTGGAAGGCGGTGAGGGCGGACACGGTGCAGGGCACCAGAGCCGCGTAGTACATCACCCCCACGCTGACCACCTCCATGGAGAACAGCATGGCGGTGAGGGGGGTGCCGAACAGGGCGGAGAAGGCGGCGGACATGCCGCACATGACCATTACCCGCCGGTCCTTGGCGTCCAGATGCACCACCCGGCCCAGCCAGGCCCCCAGGGAGCCCCCCAGCTGGAGGGCCGCCCCCTCCCGCCCGGCGGAGCCCCCCACCAGGTGGGTGAGAATGGTGGCCACAAAGATCAGTGGGGCGGTGCGCAGGCGCATGGGCTCGGCCTCCCGCACCGCGATGAGCACCAGATTGGTGCCCTGGTCCTTCTCCATCCCGCTCAGGCGGTACAGCAGCACAATGGCGACGCCGCCCAGGGGGAGAAAATACAAGATCCAGGGGTGCTCCCCACGCAGCTCCGCCCCCCAGTCGATGCCCAGGTGGAAGGCGGCCGCCACCGCCCCCACCAGCAGGCCCGTGGCCCCGGAGTACAGCAGCCACTTGCAGAAGCGCAGCCCCTCCAGGAAAACCTTGCGGACCTGGTTTTGGTCCAGCGTCATGATCCTCTCTCCTTTGCCTCATCGGCGTGTTTGGGTTGATTATACTACAATTGAGGGGAAATGTCTGTGGGAGATGGGATTTTTGTGGGAGTTTTTGCAGGGGGATTTCGCCGCCTGCGGGCGGCGAGTGACTTTGCCCGCGGCGGCAAAGTCACCAAAACGCCGCCGGGGACGCAGCCGATGGACTACGGCTCCGCTTCGCTTCGCCTAGGTCCATAGGACTGCTTTCCCCGGACCCCATTACGGGGGTTATCCCTTGAGGCAGACAAAATATTTCCGGCGCGCAAAATCTGAGTGGTGTTATGCGATTTCTCCCGCCCCACTGGGGGCTGGCTTGGACGAAAATTTCAAATGGTGCATTTCCAATGCTGCGCCTGGCTTTGCCATCCGAATATGCCGTAGGGGCGGGTCCCAGACCCGCCCGACTGGGACATTCGAATGTCTCCGTAGGGGGCGGCACACCGGGCCACCCAAAATGCGGGCCGGCCAGTGTCCGGCCCCTACGGAAAGACTGGAGAGTTCCCCGCATTTCGCGGGGGCGGCTATCAGAAGCCCGCAGGCGGCGAAACTTCCCCCCACACTTGCCCCAAAGCAGAAATTATGGTATTCTGATTTGCACAGCATTCCGCCCCGGAACAACAGAGAGGGGCGGGCGGGAAGGAGCATTTGATGTTATGGTCAAGGCCATTTTCTTCGACGTGGACGGGACGCTGGTGAGCTTCCGCACCCACACCATCCCCCCCTCCGCCCTGGAGGCCCTCCACGCCCTGCGCGCCAAGGGAATCAAGCTCTTCCTGTCCACCGGACGGCACCCGGTCATGCTCCGGAGCGTGGAGGGACTCTTCTCCTTCGACGGGGCGGTCACCCTCAGCGGCCAGTACTGTACGGCCGGGGGACAGGTGCTCCGCAGCAACCCCATGCCCCCTGAGGCGGTGGAGGAGCTGGTGGAGGCCGCCGGGGACAACGCCTTCTCCTGCATCTTTCTGGAGGGGGAGGACATCTATGTGAACTGCATCAACGACTACACCCGCCGGTTCATCTCCGACCTGTCCATCGACATGCCCCCCGTCCGCCCGGCCCGGTACGCCCTGGGGCGGACGGTATATCAGGCGGTGACCTTCCTGGACAAGGAGCATGAGCACCTGCTGCTGGACCGGGCTCCCCACCTGAAGACCACCCGGTGGCACCCCAACTTCCTGGATGTGATCCCCCCCACCGGGGGCAAGGACCGGGGACTGGACGCCATCCTGGAGCACTTCGGCATCCCCCTGGAGGAGTCCATGGCCTTCGGCGACGGGGAGAACGACCTGTCCATGCTGATCCACGCGGGCATCGGCGTGGCCATGGGCACCGCCAGCGGCGAGGTGAAGGCCCAGGCGGACTACGCCGCCCCATCGGTGGACGAGGACGGGGTGGCACGGGCCCTGGAGCACTTCGGTCTGCTTTAACTGAAAATCGTCGAAATTCACAAAATGTTCTGGAATTGCTCCCAGGTATGAGGTACAATGTGGATAAGAACCCAGCCACTACATTTAGGAGGGCATCCATATGAAGCTGACATTCTTCGGCGCGGCCCACGCGGTCACCGGCAGCTGTCACTGTCTGGAAGTGGGCGGCAAAAAGATCCTCATCGACTGCGGACTGCAGCAGGGCCGGGACGAGCACGACGACAACGCCCTGGACTTCGCCCCCAGCTACATCCAGCTACATCGATTATGTGATCGTCACCCACGCCCACATCGACCACTCGGGGCGCATCCCCCTGCTGGTGAAGGAGGGCTTTGGGGGAGAAATTTACGCCACCCGTCTGACGGCTCAGCTGCTGTCCATTATGCTGCGGGACTCCGCCTTCATCCAGGAGAGCGACGCCCAGTGGCAGAACCAGAAGGGCAGGCGCGCCGGCCGGCCCGAGGTGGAGCCCCTGTACACCGTGGCCGATGCGGAGGCCGCCATGCAGCAGGTGGTCACCGCCGAGTACGGCCAGATGGTGGACCTGTGCGAGGGTGTGCAGATCCGGTTCCGGGACGCGGGGCACCTGCTGGGCTCCTCCATGGTGGAGATCTGGGCCACCGAAAACGGGGTCACCAAGAAGCTGGTGTTCTCCGGGGACCTGGGCAACATAGATCAGCCCATTATCCGGGACCCGGAGTATCTGGACACGGCGGACTATGTGGTGATGGAGTCCACCTACGGCGACCGGAACCACGAGCCGCCGGAGAGCTACACCGAGGCC
>CASFKT010000126.1 GCA_949295195.1 uncultured bacterium
ACACCTTATTCTATCACATCTTTTTAAAATTGCAATGCTAATTTTTGCAAAAAGCGGGCATAGTTAAAAAAGAATTCCCGGTCAGGCGTCCAACATTCCACCGGTCAGGCGATGGGATGGTCCCTTTGGAGCCATGGCCGAATCCATGCAGACTGCGAGGCGATCCACAATGGCGGACAACCGCTTTACATCCACCGCTCTGGGGGCCATCCGGCTGGCCCAGGAAAACGCCGCCCGGCTAGGGCACAGCTATGTGGGCAGCGAACACCTGCTGCTGGGGCTGGCCAGCCAGGAGTACAGCATGGCCTCCCGCCTTCTCCGGGAGGCGGGGGCGGACAGCCAGACCCTCCGGGCGGCCATCGCCCAGCTGGTGGGCACCGGGGTCCCCAACCGCACCCTGCACCAGGGGCTGACCCCCCAGTGCTGCCAGGTGATCCAGCGGGCGGCGGCGGAGTGCCGCCGCCTCCAACAGCCCTCCGTCAGCGCCGAACACCTGCTGCTGGGGCTGCTGCGGGAGCCCAGCTGCTCGGCGGGGCGGCTGCTGGCCGACTGCCAGGTGGACAGCCAGGGTCTCTACCGGGCGGTGTGCGCCTCCCTGGGCGGGGAGGAGAATCCCCTCCGGTCCATCCGCCGGGAGCCGGAGCGCACCTCCGGGGACACCCGGCAGCTGGACCAGTGCGCCCGGGACTTGACGCGCATGGCCGCCGACGGCCGTCTGGACCCGGTGATTGGCCGGGAGGAGGAGCTCCAGCGGGTCATCCAGATTCTCTCCCGCCGCACCAAGAACAACCCCGCTCTCATCGGGGAGCCCGGCGTGGGCAAGACGGCGGTGGCGGAGGGGCTGGCCCTGGCCATCGCCGACGGCACCGCCCCCGCCCACCTGCTGGGCAGGCGGGTGTGCGCCCTGGATCTGTCCGCCATGGTGGCGGGCACCAAGTACCGGGGGGAGTTTGAGGAGAAGCTCAAGCACGTCCTCCAGGAGGTGCGCCGGGCGGGCAATATCATCCTGTTCATTGACGAGCTCCACACCATCGTTGGGGCGGGCTCCGCCGAGGGGGCCATCGACGCGGCCAACATCCTAAAGCCCGCCCTCTCCCGGGGGGAGATCCAGGTCATTGGGGCCACCACCCTGGACGAGTACCGGAAGTATATCGAGAAGGACTCCGCACTGGAACGGCGGTTCCAGCCCATTACCGTCCGGGAGCCCACCCGGGAGCAGACCCTGGCCATTTTGAAGGGCCTCCGGGGGCGGTACGAGTCTCACCACCACCTGACCATCACCGACCGGGCCCTGGAGGCGGCGGTGGACCTGTCCATCCGCTATCTGCCTCAGCGGTTCCTGCCTGACAAGGCCATCGACCTGGTGGACGAGGCGGCCGCCCAGGCCCGGCTGTCCGCCCGGGCCCTTCCTCCCGAGCTGCGGCAGCTGGAGGAGCGGGCGGTCCAGGCGGGGCGGCAGCTGGCCCAGGCCATCCGCAAGCAGGACTTTGAGGAGGCGGCCATGCTCCGGGACGCGGAGGGGGACTTCCGGCGGGAGCTGGAGGCGGGCCGCCGCCGCTGGCAGAAGCAGCAGGCCCCCCGGTCCGTGGGAGAGGAGCACATCCGGACGGTGCTGTCCCAGTGGACCGGGGTCCCGGTGTGCGACCCGGACGAGGCCGACCGGAAGGCCCTGGCCGGGCTGGAGACCGCCCTGTGCCGGGACCTGCTGGGCCAGGACCAGGCGGCCCGGACGGTGGCCCAGGCCATCCGCCGGGGGCGGCTGGGGCTGAAGGACCCCCGGCGGCCGGTGGGCTGCTTCCTCCTCCTGGGCCCCACCGGGGTGGGCAAGACCCAGCTGTGCCGCTCCCTGGCCCGCACCCTGTTCGGCAGCGAGGAGGCCCTCCTCCGCTTCGACATGTCCGAGTATATGGAGTCCCACAGTGTCTCCCGCCTTATCGGCTCCCCTCCGGGCTATGTGGGCCACGAGGAGGGAGGACAGCTCACCGAGCGGGTGCGCCGGAAGCCCTGGTCTGTGGTGCTGCTGGACGAGCTGGAAAAGGCCCACCGGGATGTGTGGTCCATCCTCCTCCAGGTGATGGAGGAGGGGGTGCTCACCGACGCCCAGGGGCGGAAAACCGACTTCCGAAATACCGTGCTGGTGATGACCTCCAACCTGGGAGCCCGTCATTTTCACCAAAAGGCCCGGCTGGGCTTCTCCCAGGGGCCGGAGGCCGACCGCTCCGCCCTGGAGCAGGCGGTGCTCCGGGAGGCCCGGAACACCTTCGCCCCGGAGTTCTTCAACCGCCTGGACGCCGCTCTGGTGTTCCACCCCCTGGACAGCCAGACCCTGGCCTCCATCACCCAGCAGATGCTCTCCCAGACCGGAGAACGGCTCTCCGCCCTGGGCATCGGCCTCCAGGTGGAGCCGGAGGCGGTGCGGCTCCTGGCCCAGACCGGGGCCGACCAGGACTACGGCGCCCGCCCCCTCCGCCGGGCCATCGCCGCCCAGGTGGAGGACCCCGCCGCCGACCTGATGCTGGAGGGCTGCCTGAAAAAGGGGGACAGCCTCCAGGTGTGGGCGGAGGAGGGGCAAATCCGGGTTGGGCCGGCCGGATTTCCCAATTTGCGCCAGTCTTAATATAATATTAAAAATTAGATTTGGTAGTTTTTTATATTGATATTCCCATAGGGCCGGGGTATACTGTATTTGACAAAGGAAATTTCAACCGGAACTCCCCCGCATTTCGCGAACCTGTTCCGGCTGTCCGGGAAAGAAAGGAGTGTTCTTGATGCGTGAACCTGCTGTGACCCTCGGCGCTGCGGTCCCCCGCGTAAAACCCCGCCGCCGGAAAGAGGTGCGGGACCCCTATGACGGCCTGCGGCCCTGGTCGGCCATCACCCACGGCATCGGCGCGGGGCTGGCGGTGATCGGCACTCTGCTGCTGGTGGGACGCTCCCTGTGGGAGGGGAACTGGTTCCACGCCGTGGTGTTTCTGATCTACGGCCTGTCCATGATCTGTCTGTACACCGCCAGCACCCTGTACCACTGTATCAACACCTCGGTGGCCAAGCGCATCGCCCTGCGGAAGTACGACCACTGCTCCATCTATCTGCTTATCGCCGGGAGCTACACTCCCATCTGCACCACCGTCCTCCGGGAGGACGGCGGAATCCCCCTCCTGTCGGTGATCTGGGCCCTGGCCTTCGCCGGGATCATCCTCACCATCGCCAAGCTGGACATCCCCCGCTGGCTCACCAGCGTCATCTATCTGGTGATGGGCTGGCTGTCCCTGGCGGCCATCGTCCCTCTGGTGCGGCTGCTGCCCACGGCGGGGATGGTGTGGCTGGTACTGGGCGGCGTACTGTACACCGTGGGCGGCGTGCTGTACGCGGTGAAGTGGCCGGGCCGGAACAACCCCCGCTTCGGCTGCCACGAGATCTTCCACGTGTTCATCCTCCTGGGCTCCCTGAGCCACTTCTTCCTGATGTACCAGGTAATTGCCCACCTATGAATCCAAACAAAAACCGTCTGAGGTTCTGTGGACCTCAGACGGTTTTTTGCATTTATTTTTTCGGCAGGGACAGGGGCTTGATCTCGTGCAGGTACACCCGGCGCAGAAAGACGGTGCACAGGGTCAGGGAGAACAGCTCCGCGATGGGGAAGGCCCACCACACCAGCTCCAGCTTCCCGGTGAGGGAGAGCAGGAAGCCCACCGGCAGGAGGACCACCAGCTGCCGCACCACGGACACCGTGAGGCTCAGCACCCCGTGGCCCAGGGCCTGGAACACGGAGGAGCACACGATGGCATAGCCGGCAAACAGGAAGCTCAGGGAGATGATCCGCAGGGCGGGCACGCCAATGGTGAGCATGTCGCCGCTGTCCCCCTCCGCCCGGAACAGGTTCAGCATGACGTCGGGGGCAAACTGGAAGATCATCAGGCCCACCAGCATGATGCCCACCGCGTAAGTGATGCTGAGCTTGATGGTCTTCATGATCCGGTCGGGACGGCGGGCCCCGTAGTTGAAGGCCACAATGGGCACCATGCCGTTATTCAGGCCGAACACCGGCATAAAGACGAAGGACTGGAGCTTGAAGTACACCCCAAAGACCGCCGTGGCGGTGGTGGTGAAGGAGATGAGAATTTTGTTCATGCCGAACACCATCACCGACCCGATGGACTGCATGATGATGGAGGGGATGCCCACGCTGTAGATGCGGGCGATGATCCGCCCGTCCGGACGGAAGCCCCGGAACTGGAACTGAATGTCGTGGTTCCGGGTCAGGTTGAAGAAGATGGACAGGCAGGCGGCCAGGATCTGACCCAGGACGGTGGCCAGGGCGGCTCCCGCCACCTCCATCCGGGGGAAGCCGAACAGTCCGAAGATCAGAATGGGGTCCATGATGATGTTGATAATGGCGCCCACCGCCTGGGTGATCATGGTGTAAAAGGTGCGCCCGGTGGCCTGGAGCACCCGGTCAAAGGTGATCTGTATGAACAGCCCTACCGACAGACCGCAGACGATGGTCATGTACTCTGTGCCGTAGTCCACAATGGCCTGCTGGCTGGTCTGCACCTGGAAAAAGAACCGGGAGCAGGTCAGGCCGATGGCCATGAACACCAGGCAGCTGAGGACGGCCAGAAACAGGCCGTTCATGGCGGCGGCGTTGGCCCGGCGCTGGCGGCGCTCGCCCAGGCTCTTGGACAGCAGGGCGTTGATGCCCACGCCGGTTCCCACGGCCACGGCGATCATCAGATTTTGGACCGGGAAGGCCAGAGAGACGGCGTTCAGCGCGTCCTCGCTGATCTGGGCCACAAAGTAGCTGTCCACCACGTTGTAGAGGGCCTGCACCAGCATGGAAATCATCATGGGGATGGCCATGGACAGCAGGAGCCGGTTGACCGGCATGGTCCCCATTTTATTTTCCGCAGGGGGCTGACGTTCACTCATCACACACAACTCCTTTTTCTTTTCCTCTCTTTTCTTGGGGTAAAGACGGGGAAAGCCAATATTTTGAGGGGCCAAACATATACCTGGAAACCGCCCAACCGGCCTTCTGGCCGGCGGCGCTTTTGCGCCGTACAAGGGTTTTCGCCGCAGACGAAAACCTTGGCGCAGGGCGAATTCATTTCGTCCGAGCATTTTAAATCAAAGGGTGGAGCCGCCCTCCGGGCGGCGAAACCCAAAAAGAAAGACATCTGCAAAGCAGATGTCTTTCTTTTTGGTGCGGCTGACGGGAGTCGAACCCGTACGCCCGTCCGGACACAAGCACCTCAAGCTTGCCAGTCTACCAATTCCAGCACAGCCTCGTGCTCCCGGCGCAGCTCGGTCCACAGCTGCTGAGAGGTCCAGGTGCGGTTGGTGGGGGTGAGCATAGCCTTCAGGGCAATGCGGGGCAGGCCGGCCCGGCCCATGGCGGTGAGCAGGTGGTCCAGCTTCTCATGGGGGAGATTGCAAAACACCAGCATGGGGTCGGAGAATTCCTCCTCCACCGTGGCTTTTTCCTCACTGCGGCCCAGCAGGTCCTCCAGAGTCAGGCCGTACTGGTCCGCCTCCACCGGGCGGATGCGCACCCGGAGCATGAGGAAAATCTGGCGCAGCTTGGCCCACTGCTCGCCGTTGCAGTTGTAC
>CASFKT010000127.1 GCA_949295195.1 uncultured bacterium
GTCAGGCCGTACTGGTCCGCCTCCACCGGGCGGATGCGCACCCGGAGCATGAGGAAAATCTGGCGCAGCTTGGCCCACTGCTCGCCGTTGCAGTTGTACATCAGGACGGTTTCTACTGCCATAATGGATCTTCTCCTTTTGAGATGGGCTCGGGGGGATTTCGCCGCCTGCGGGCGGCGAGTGACTTTCTGGCCGGCCAGAAAGTCACCAAAGAGCCGCCAGGGGGATGGCTCAGGATGAGCGCTCCGCGCTCATATTCGCCGTCCCCCTGGACCCCCATTACGGGGGACGCATGCCTGTGGGATGGTGCAGAACTTCCGGCGCGCAAAATTTGAGTGGTTGGTCTGAATTCCTGCCGGGCCACTGGGCCCTGGGTTTGCAAAAATTGATGCCGGTGCGATTCCACCGCCGCGCCTGACTTTGACGAACCAACGTCCCCGGTGCGTTTTCGCCGTAGGGGCGCCCCTTGCGGTCGCCCGCAAAGGCCGCCTCTACACGCTTCACGCTCAACGCTCCACTCTAAAAACTCAGACGTTGGCCAGTGCCTGCTCCAGGTCGGCGATGATATCTTTGGCGTCCTCGATGCCCACGGAGAAGCGCACCAGGTCGGGGGACACCCCGGCGGCGGCAAGCTCCTCGTCGTTCATCTGCCGGTGGGTGGAGGAGGCGGGGTGGAGCACGCAGGTCTTGGCGTCGGCCACATGGGTGGCGATGGAGGCCAGCTTCAGCCCGGCCATGAACTTCTCCGCCGCAGCCCGGCCGCCCTTCACGCCAAAGACCACCACACCGCAGGTGCCGTTGGGCAGGTACTTTTTGGCGCGCTCGTAGTATTTGTCCCCGGGCAGGCCGGCATACTCCACCCAGGCGATCTTCTCGTGGCCCTGGAGGTACTCGGCCACCGCCTGGGCGTTCTCACAGTGCTTCTTCATCCGCAGGGGCAGGGTCTCCAGGCCCACATTCAGCAGGAAGCAGTTGTGGGGAGAGGGGATGGACCCCAGGTCCCGCATGAGCTGAACGGTGGCCTTGGTGATATAGGCGCCGCCCAGGCCGAAGCGCTCGGTATAGGTCACCCCGTGGTAGCTCTCGTCGGGGGTGGTGAGGCCGGGGAACTTGTCCGCGTGGGCATTCCAGTCAAAGTTGCCGCTGTCCACGATGGCGCCGCCCACGGTGAGGGCGTGGCCGTCCATATACTTGGTGGTGGAGTGGGTGACGATGTCGCAGCCCCACTCAAAGGGACGGCAGTTCACCGGGGTGGCGAAGGTGTTGTCCATGATGAGGGGCACCCCGTGGGCGTGGGCCGCCTTGGCGAATTTCTCAATGTCCAGGATGGTGAGGGCAGGGTTGGCGATGGTCTCACCGAACACCGCCTTGGTGTTGGGCCGGAAGGCAGCGTTCAGCTCCTCCTCGGAGCACTCCGGGTCCACGAAGGTGAACTCGATGCCCATGCGCTTCATGGTGACGGCGAACAGGTTGAAGGTACCGCCGTAGATGGAGGTGGAGGAGATCACGTGGTCCCCGCAGCCGGCAATGTTGAAGATGGCATAGAAGTTGGCCGCCTGTCCGGAGGACAGGAGCATGGCCGCGGTGCCCCCCTCCAGGGCGCAGATCTTGGCCGCCACCATGTCGTTGGTGGGGTTCTGCAGGCGGGTGTAGAAGTAGCCGCTGGCCTCCAGGTCGAACAGCTTGCCCATCTCCTCGCTGGTCTCATAGCGGAAGGTGGTGGACTGGATGATGGGGATGTTCCGGGGTTCCCCGTTGCCGGGGCGGTAGCCCGCGTGGAGGCAGTCGGTGGAGATCTGATAATCGGACATGGAAATTCCTTCTTTCTGAATGATCCGGCGGAGAAAAACCCGCTCCGGGAATTTTTGATAAAAAAATGGTAGCGTGCTTTTTCCCGTTTGTCAAGCGGTTCCGGAAAAAACCAGTGCGGAGAGGCGACGCTCTCCGCACGAAACTCTATTTGTGGTAGCTGGACCCCTCCTGGATCTTGAACGCCCGGTAGAGCTGCTCCAGCAGCATGACCCGGGCCAGGTGGTGGGGGAAGGTCATGGGGGACATGGACAGGCGTACCCAGGCCTCCGCCTTCAGGGCGGGGTCCAGGCCGTAGGAGCCGCCGATGACAAAGACCAGATGCTTGGCCGAGCTGTGCTCCCAGGTGGAGAGCAGCTTGGCAAAGTCCTCGCTGGAGCGCTCTTTTCCCTCCACACACAGGGCGATCACGCTGGCGCTGGGAGGCAGCTTGGCCCGGATGGCCTGGGCCTCTTTGGAAAGGGCCTGGTCGATCTGCCCCTGGGTGGGATTCTGGGGCAGCTTCTCCTCGGGCAGCTCCACCAGGGTCAGCCTGCAGTAGGCGGACAGGCGCTTCTGGTACTCCGCCGCCGCCTCCAGATAAAATTTCTCCTTCAGCTTGCCCACGCAGATGAGATGGACGCTCAGCATAGGGCCGCCTCCTCCCGCAGAGGGAAGGAGACCATGTCCCGGCCCCGCTCCAGACAGAACACCGGGCCGCACTCCTTCCGGGGGGCCACGGTGAGGGAGATATCCCGCTCCGGGTCGATCCCCCCGGCGGACAGGCGGCGGGACACCACATCCCGGGCCCGGGCGGGGGTGTTGTTCTCTGAGGACAGGTGGGCCAGAACCACCGTCCGGGCCCCGGACTCCACCGCCAGGGCGGCCAGCTCCGCCCCCATCTCGTTGGACAGGTGGCCCTGATCCCCCAGAATGCGCTGCTTTAGATAGTAGGGGTAGGGACCGGACTTCACCCAGTCCTCGTCGTGGTTGGCCTCGCATACCAGCAGGTCGCAGCCCTGGACCGCCTGAAGCACCGCCGGAGTAAGGCACCCCAGGTCGGTGGCCACCGCCGCCTTGCAGCCCTCCCCGGTGAGGGTGTAGCCCACGCTGCACGCCGCGTCGTGGGAGGTGGCAAAGGAACCCACCCACAGCTCGCCCACCGGAAACCCGTCCCCCGGGTCAAACTCCCGGCACAGTCCCTCCAGAAAGGGGATGCGGTAGCACAGCTGCCGCAGGGTGGGGGCGGTGGCGTAAACCGGCAGTTTCAGCTGCTTGGTGAGGGTGGTCAGGCCGGAGATGTGGTCGCTGTGCTCGTGGGTGACCAGCACGCCGCTGAGGGAGGCGGGGTCCACTCCCAGGCTCTTCAGCGCGGTGGTGATCCGCCGGGCGGAGATGCCCGCGTCCACCAGCAGGCGGGTGGCGCCGCAGCTCACCAGCCTGGCCAAAGTTGTGTATGTAAGCACAAAATCCCCCCACAATATCATTCAGATAGGAATTAGGAGATAGGAGATAGGAGTTTTACGGAAGACGATCGCACCGCGCCAACTCCTATCTTCTATCTCCTAACTCCTATCTCGTATCTCAGTATCAGCCCGCCTGGGACTTGGCGTCCTCGTCGGGGACGGTGATGGTGCGGATGTCGGCCCCTACGCCGGCCAGCTTGCCCACCAGATTTTCATAGCCCCGCTCGATGTGGTAGATGCCGTCCACCTCGGTGACGCCCTGGGCGGCCAGGCCGGCAATGACCATAGCCGCTCCGGCCCGCAGGTCGCAGGCGTGGACCGGGGCCCCAGTGAGGGCGGGCACGCCCTCGATGACGGCCACCTTGCCGTCCACCTGGATGTGGGCCCCCATGCGGCGGAACTCATCCACATAGCGGTAGCGGCTGTCCCACACCCCCTCGGTGAGGACGCTGGTGCCGTTGGCCAGACACAGAACGGCGGCAATCTGGGGCTGCATATCGGTGGGGAAGCCCGGGTAGGGCATGGTCTTTACATTGGTGCGGCTGATGGGGCCGCTGCGGCGGACTCGGACGGCGTCGTCCAGCTCCTCCACCTCCACCCCCATCTCCACCAGCTTGGCGGTGATGCAGTCCAGGTGCTTGGGGATGACGTTCTGAATGAGCACATCCCCGCCGGCGGCGGCCACGGCGGCCATATAGGTGCCAGCCTCGATCTGATCGGGGATGATGGAGTAGGTCCCGCCCCGGAGCTGCTTGACGCCCCGGATCTTGATGACGTCGGTCCCCGCCCCCATGATGTTGGCCCCCATGGAGTTGAGGAAGTTGGCCAGGTCCACGATGTGGGGCTCCTTGGCGGCGTTCTCAATGATGGTCATGCCGTCGGCCAGCACGGCGGCCAGCATGATGTTCATGGTGGCCCCCACGGACACCATATCCAGATACACCTGTCCGCCTGCCAGACGGCCGCCGGGCACCTTGGCGCAGATGAGGCCGCTGCGCACGTCCACGTCAGCCCCCATGGACACAAAGCCCTTCACATGCTGATCAATGGGCCGTCCGCCCAGGTCGCAGCCCCCGGGCAGGGGGACCTCCGCCCAGCCGAAGCGGCCCAGCAGGGCACCCACCAGGTAGTAGCTGGCGCGGATCTTCCGGGCCAGCTCATAGGGGACCTGCCGGTTGCGGATGTGGGAACAGTCGATGTCCACAGTGGTGCGGTTGACGGTGCGGATGTCCGCCCCCAGCTCCTGGAGAATCTGGAGAATCAGAGTCACGTCGCTGATCTGGGGAATATTTTCAATGCGGCACACCCCGTCCACCAAAAGGGCGGCGGGGATGATGGCGACAGCGGCGTTTTTGGCGCCGCTGATGGTGATGCTTCCATGAAGGGGCTTTCCGCCCTGAATGTGATATTTTGTCAAATCTGGCACCCTCTCGATCCATATTCATTAGATTGGGGTCTATATAAGATCATATGGCAAAAGCCATAATATATCGAAATCAAGCATGCGCGCAACACAGGCGGCGCATAGAAACAAGTATATTATAGCATCAGTATGTCCAAAAGGCAATGAAATTTACAGAGTAGACATAAAATTGTGAAAAAAGTAAGAACAAATGAGGTTTTTTGAGGTGCCTTGGGCAAGATGCAAAGTTTTCATCTCCTGCCATTCTCAGGCTCTCCGGCTGGAAGGGCCGTCCGCCCGGGCCCGGCCTGTTTTTTCAGGTCTGGTCCTGTCTGGGGCGGATCAGATCCTCCCAGCTGGCCTGCTCCTGCCGGTCCAGCAGGTCGCCGATGAGCTGGTTGGACACCAGGAAGCCCTTGGGGGTGAGCCGCCAGCGCCCGTCCGTCTCCTCCGCCCAGCCCTGGGCGGCAAACTCCCGCAGGCGGGCCTCCAGGGGGGCGAAGTCCATGAAATAGGTGTGGCGGTACTCCCGGCCGTCCACGCCCTGGACGGTGCGCAGGCGGAGCATAAGATACTCCCCGCACCGCTCCCGCTGGGGGATGAGCTCGGAGGAGTCGATGATGTCGCCCCCCTCCAGCACGCCCCGGATGTAGGCGTCCAGGTCCCGGACAAAGGAGTAGCGCCGCCCCCCGAAGTCCGAGTGGGCCCCGGGCCCGAAGCCGATATAGGGCCGGGTGAGCCAGTAGCGCAGGTTGTGCCGGGACTCGTACCCCGGCTTGGCAAAGTTGGAGATCTCATACTGGGGGAGCCCGGCCCGCTCCAGCCGGCCCACCGTCCACAGGTACAGGTCGGCCTGCTGGTCGTCGTCGGGCAGCACCTCCCCCTCCGCCACCCGGCGGGCCAGGGGGGTGCCCTCCTCCACCTTCAGGCCGTAGCAGGACAGGTGCTGGGGGATGAGGGACAGGGCGTGCTCCACCGTGGCCTTCCAGCTCTCCATGGTCTGCCCCGGCAGGCCGTAGATCAAATCCAGGGACAGGTTGGTGAACTTAGCCTTCCGGGCCGCCTCCACCGCCTGGTTGGTCTGCTGGGGGGTGTGGATGCGGTGGATGGCCCGCAGCTCCTCCTCCTGGGCGGACTGCATCCCCATGGACAGGCGGTTCACCCCCGCCTTGCGCAGAATGCGCAGGGACTTCAGGTCCACGCTGTCCGGGTTGCACTCCACGGTGATCTCCGCGTCCTTCTCCACCTGAAACAGCTTGGACAGGTGGGCGAGCAGCTCCTTGATGCGCTTGGCCCCGTAGTAGCTGGGGGTGCCGCCGCCGAAGTAGATGGAGTCCACCGGGTAGCCCTGGGCCAGGGGGGCGGTCTCCTTCAGATGGGCCAGCAGGGCCTTCTGGTACCGGTCCATCTGGTCCTCCCGCCCCGCCAGGGAGTAGAAGTCACAGTAGTCGCACTTACTGCGGCAGAAGGGAATATGGATGTAAATACCCAGCTTGTCCGCCATGGAGACACACCTCGACAAAAAAGTTTCACCGTATTATATCCCATCCGGAGCGGGAGCGCAAGCGGAGAAACGCCGGCCGTCCCGTTTTCCCGGGTGACAACCGGCTCTTTTTTTGCTACAATGCTCCTTGTAAGCCGGCCCTGCGCGGCGCCATGCTGGACATTCGGGATGTGTTTTCCAATCTGTTTGGGCTGTTTCTGCTCATCGGGGTGGGCTATGGGACTGTCCGGTTCCGCGTGCTGCCCGCCTCCGCCTCCAAAATGCTCAGCAGCCTGCTGATGAATGTCACCATGCCCGCCACCATCTTTACCTCTCTGGTGCGGCCCTATGACCCCGCGTTTCTCCGCTCTGGGCTGCTGGAGGTGGTTCTGGGCCTGGCCCTCTACATCCTGTACGGAGTCATCAGCGCCCTGCTGGCCCGGCCGTTCCGCGTCACCAGGGAGCGGCGGGGACTGTGGACCTTCGCATGCGCCTTCAACAACAACGGCTTTATGGGCTTTCCCATCGCCCTGGCCCTCTTCGGGGAGGAGGGGCTGGCCCTGGCTGTCTTTTTGGGCATCCCCTTCAACCTGCTGGCCTACACCACCGGAGCCACCCTCATCTGCATGGACCGCAGCGCCTCCGGGGACGCGCCCCCGGTCTCCTGGCGGTCCATCCTGCTCACGGTGGTCAACGGAGCCACCCTGCTGGGCCTCATCCTCTATGCCGCTCAGATTCCCATTCCCGAGGTGATCGACACCCCGCTCACCTATCTGGCCGACGTGACCACTCCGCTGTCCATGCTGATCATCGGTATGAACCTCACCGGCGGAAGCGTCTCCGCCCTGCTCCGGAATCGGGACGTCCTCTCCTCCGCCTTTCTGCGCCTGCTGTTCCTGCCGCTGCTCACCTGGGGAATTCTGATGCTCCTCCCGGTGGAGGACCCCCTGGTCATCGGCGTCACCCTGATCATCATGGCCATGCCCTCCCCCGCCGTCACCTCCATCCTGGCGGAGACCTACGGGGGCGACACCCAGTTTGCCTCTGAGGCGGTATTTTTGTCCAGCCTGCTTTGTTTGGTCACCATCCCGCTGATCTCCCTGCTGCTGTGAATCCGGGCCACAAAAAGGCGGACCCCCGGTCCGCCTGGCCTGTTTATGCCTGAATTTAAAACAAATCCGCCTATATCAACCGCTGGTTGAGCAAAATAATCTACCCAATGTGGAACTCAACCGATGGTACCTGGTCTCACCGGCCTGCCAATGGTATGGTCAGACCAGAAAGGAGGTGCGCCCATGGATCAGGAAAAAATCGGCGCGTTCATCGCCCAATGCCGGAAAGAGGCCGGCTACACCCAGGCCGCCCTGGGAGAGAAGCTGGGAATCACAGACCGGGCGGTCTCCAAATGGGAGACTGGAAAAAGCATGCCGGACCCATCTCTGATGCTGGAGCTGTGCGGACTTCTCCATATCAATGTCAACGAGCTCCTGACCGGGGCGCGGATGGACATGGAACAGTATCAGCAACAAGCGGAGAAGCACCTGCTGGAGCTGCAGCGCCAGGAGGCGGAGCAGAACAAAAAGCTCCTCTCTCTGGAGACGGTGATCGCCGCCTCGGCTACGGTCAACTATCTGGTCATGATATTTGCCGCTGTCTTCGCGGTGGAGATGCTGGCATGGCGGCTGGCGCTGATGCTCACCGGCCTGGTGATCCTGGTGGTGGCCATCGCCTATGCCCTGCGCATCGAGCACGACGCAGGCTACTATGAGTGTCCCCACTGCGGCGCCCGGTATATCCCCACCATGCGGGCGGTGGTGCTGGCCCCGCACATTGGACGAAGCCGGAGCATGAAATGTCCCCGCTGCGGACAGCGGGGATATCACAAAAAGGTATTGACCAAATGATGCTTTCCCGGGGCTGCCGCAGAAGGGCGGCCCCGCGTTTTATCCGGGGCCGGAGTTCTTCCGAAGCCCCCAAAAAGCAAAAGAAATAACCCCTGATCGTCTTCCGTAGTTCTGACAATCAGGGGTTATTTCTGGTGCTTCTTGTTATCTAACATCATATGGTTACCTCTCTTTCTGCAGATTCTCCAATTCCACACGTTCCGCCTGCAAGTTTCCATCCTGCGTTCAACTCGTTCTTCTGCGCTCCTCTGAGCTGCACTCCTCACACATGAGGTCCTGTTCTGTTGCGCGATTTCGTCCTTCTTGCGGCATTCTGTGGAGTTTTGGAGTGGGGTCCAGATGTTCTTCTCCGGCCGGCGCGCGTTGCTTGGAACTGAATGGGACAGTTACTTCTTGGTGCCTGGGAACCTTGAATTTCCTTTGGTCTGCTTCCGTGTTTTCTGCGTTCCAGGGGTCTTTCAGGATTCTTGGGTTACACTTAGGAGATCACTGCTTGGGTTCCGAAAATTTTCTTTCCTTTCCGCGCCTTTCTCAATCGAACTTCTTTATTTCAATCTCAGCCGCCGAATCCGGTGACATCTGGGGTCCAGGTTTCTTACCACATTGGTATCACCCTTTCTGGCTATAATATATCACTCGAACCCGGATTTGTCAACCGGTTTTAGAGGAAATTACAAATCTTTTTGCAGGATTTTTGAAAATCACTTGCAGGCGTCTCCCTGGCCCGCTCCGCCGGAGCAGCCCGGGCAGGCGGGCGGGACCGCCTGGCCCTTTCTCCGGCGGCCCGCCAGCAGGTCCGCCGCGATCAGAACCGCGCACCAGAATACCAGCAGGACCAGAATCAGAATGGCGCAGTTGCGGAAAAAGTCCTCCGGAAGCAGGAGGATAATGGGGTCGGTGCGCCAATCGAAGATCCAGTTGGTTTTACCCGGGAAGAAAATGGAGTGGAAAATCACGAAGGCCCGTTCAAAATCTGTGGCGGCCAGGGCGCCCACCACAAGAAAGACGGCGGCCAATCCCGCTGCGGCCCAGAATCCCGGCCCGCGGCCCAGCAGGCGGGCGGGAGTGAGCCGACGCTTCCGGGCAAAGAGAAACAGGAGCACAAGGGCCGCCGCCGACAGGACCAGCAGCACCAGGTCCAGCTGGAACAGCACCCGCACGTCGGCAAAGTGATCCCGGCCCGACTCCGACCAGGGGAGCACCCCCACGGAGAAGTCCTGCCGCAGGCCAAGGCAGAAGTCCAGCATCTCATTAAAGGCCTGTTTGATCTGGTCCACCGTCAGTCCGGTGTACTCGGGCATGGACATGGCCTCAATGTGGGCATAGTAGAAGGGCCGGCACAGGATGGGCACGGCGATGGACCCGGACAGCACCAGCACGGCGGTGGCCAGGGCGGTCAGCAGAGAGAACAGTTTGCTGGATTTCAAGATCAGTCACCTCAGGTCAAAGATTCCGGCAGCCCGGACAGGGCGATAAGCACCTGTCCCGGCAGATAAAACAGCCACATCCCCACCCGGGCAGCCTGGAAAACCGCGTCCGGAAGGGAGCCTGGAAATTGATAAGCGGCCACGCACAGGTCGCAGCACAGGAACAGGCACAGGCCGGCGGAGAAGATCCGCCACCGCCGCCCCGGGCAGCCCAGGCTGAGCAGGGCGTTGCACAAGAAGTTGGAGAAGTAAAAGAGGGCCAGGACGTTCAGGACAGTGAGCAGCCCCAGGAAGCGCAGCGCTCCCAGAGACAGCAGGAACAGCCCCAGCCGGGCCTCCCACAGACTCCGTCGGTCTCTGGGATACAGCCGGAGAAAATAGCACAGCTGCACCCCGCAGAACAGCAGCACGCCCGTAGCGTAATGGGCGTCCAGCTCCAGCAGAAAGGTGTCCGCCGCCCCGGTGAGGACCAGGGCCAGGGCCGTCAGCCGGTCCCCGCCCCCAAACAGGGCCCACAGCAGGGAGAACAGGGTGCACAGCAGAATGGCCGCGTATTTGATCGGTGTGGAGCCGGTGCCGCCGGGGGACAGATCCTGCCACAGAAAGGTCCCATAGAGAGCTCCCTCCGCCAGAAGAAAGGGCAGCACGCCGGGACGGCGCAGATCGTTCATACCAGGACTTCTTTCCGCCTGGCGCATCCCAGGCATACGGCCATGATAGCACAGGTTTGGGGGAAAAACAAGGTGAGGTGGGAGGGGCTTTGAGTGAAAATACAGGGGATTTCGCCGCCTGCGGGCGGCGACCTACTTTGCCCATGGCGGCAAAGTAGGCAAAACGCCACCGGGGACAGCTCAGGATGGGCACTGGCGTGCCCATATTCGCTTTACCCCGGACCCCGTTTTACGGGAGTCCCTCCTGAGAAGTTCAGCAAACTTTCCGGCGCGTGGAAATCTGAGTGACAATCTAAATTCCTTCCGGGCCACTGGGCCCTTGGTGTGCAAAATTGCCGCTGCTGCGGTTCCACATCCACGCCTGACGTTGCCGAACGAACGGTGCCAGGTCCGTTGACGGCGGGAGGCCCAAGGGCCTCCCCTACCCAAACTTGGAATGTGTCCTTAAAATCCGCGGGGGAGGGGCTCGCCCCTCCCGCGGTCCAGCCAGTGTCCGGCCCCTGCGAGAGGACGGAACAGTTTCTGTATCCGACGTAGGGGCGGCACACCGGACTGTCCCCATAAAAAACAGCCGCCCCGGTTGGGGCGACTGTTTTACGTTTGGAATCAGCCTTCCTCGGCCAGCGCCTTGGCGGCGGCGATTGCCTTCTCCTGGGCCATGGGGGGGCAGTCCTCATAGCGGACGAAGTGGAAGGTGAAGGACCCGCGGCTCTGGGTCATGGCCCGCAGGTCGATGGCGTAGGAGGTCATCTCCGCCATGGGCACCTCGGCCTCAATGATCTGCTCTCCGCCGGGGGCGGGGTTCATGCCCATCACGCGGCCGCGGCGCTTATTCAGATCGCCGATTACGTCGCCCATGTAGCTGTCGGGCACGGTGACCTTCAGCTCGCCCACCGGCTCCAGCAGCACGGGGTTGGCCTCGGGCATGGCGGCCTTATAGGCCAGCTGGGCGGCCGTCTTAAAGGCGATTTCCGAGGAGTCCACGGGGTGGTAGCTTCCATCGTACAGCACGGCCTTCAGGTTGACCACCGGATAGCCGGCCAGCGGCCCGTGGACGCAGGCCTCCCGGAGGCCCTTCTCCACGGCGGGGAAGAAGTTCTTGGGCACGGAGCCGCCGAAGACCTCCTCTGCAAACTCCATCTCCTCCGCGTCGGGGTTGGGCTCGAAGCGGATCCACACGTCGCCGAACTGGCCGGAACCACCGGTCTGCTTCTTGTGGCGGCCCTGCTTGGAGACGGTCTTGCGGATCTTCTCCCGGTAGGGAACCCGGGGAGTCTTCAGCTCCGCCTCCACGTTGAAG